>CAZPEK010000162.1:0-1610 GCA_964585555.1 uncultured Leptospirales bacterium
ATACCGGTATTTGAGCAGGGGCTACTATTGTTCTCTGTTAGGAGAGGCGCGGAAACATCGTATTATGCCTTCAGTAAAGACCATTCGAGATCTCAGCAGTCGTGAGTCCTTCATTCTTGAAACTGAGGAATTATCAAAAACATTAAACACGGCCTTTAAACGGGTGAAGGTAAAGGCCGATTCTGGCCGGGAAAACAGGTATGAGTTTGATATTTATTTTGGGAAAGTGGAAATTATCGTTCTTGAGCAGATTGCCCGGGATATTTTCGGACGCTTTCAGGCTCCTTTACTGAGGGTCACCTGTATCGGCGGATCTCAGTGGAAAATTTCTTCCATCAAAATTCTGGCATTGCGGCAAATCCCACCGGAGAAGGAAGCCTTTTTTGTCCATGCCCTTTTAGAGCACAGCGGAAAAAGGTGGCAGCCTGAGCGGCATGCCTCTTCCTTCAGGTATGACATGGCAATTCTTCATGATCCAACAGAAAAACTTCCCCCATCAAACCGGGGAGCGCTGAATAATTTTATACGTTTTGGAAAACGTCTTGGAATCGATGTTGATCTTATCACCCGTCGTGACTACAGCCGTCTCGCGGAATATGATGCTTTGTTTATCAGGGAAACTACTGCCGTTGATCATCACACATATCTTTTTGCCCGACGAGCAGAAAAGGAAGGTATGACTGTCATTGATGATCCTGAAAGTATTCTTCGCTGTACCAATAAAGTTTTTCTGGCGGAGCTCCTGCGTCTCAATAATATCCCAATTCCTGAAACCCACGTGTTTTTAAAGAATGGCCCTGTTTCAAAAAAGCATAATATGACCTATCCTGTTGTTTTGAAGATCCCTGAAGGGGCCTTTAGTCTGGGAGTATTCAAGGCCAAATCTGCCGAAGAGATGGATACAATTGCTGCGGATCTTTTCAGGAGTTCCGATATTATTCTTGCTCAGGAATATCTTTATACAGATTACGACTGGCGTATCGGAATTCTCAATGGAAAGCCGATTTTTGCAGCCCGCTATTACATGTACAGGGGGCACTGGCAGATATATAATCATAAAGCGGGAGGCAGAGATAAATCAGGTCCTTCAGAGACAGTCTCAATTGAATCAGTTTCAGTTGAAGTTCTTAATACCGCCTTGAGAAGTGCAGCACTTGTCGGTAACGGGCTTTACGGCGTCGATATCAAGGAGACAGAAAAGGGGCCCGTGGTAATCGAGATAAATGATAATCCAAGTATTGATGAGGGAGTTGAAGATGCAGTTCTGAAGGATGAACTGTATCTTGAAATTTTACGAGAATTCATTCACCGAATAGAAAATCCATAATCATATTGTCCCTGTTTAAGGGGTGTTTACTAGTACAGCTTTTTTTGAGAAATATACTCAAGGCATATGCCGGGGCGCCCTGCCCGGATTGATTTCTTTTTTTCTTTGAGTTCATGTATCTCGTACATGTCTTTAATCTTCCTTCTGAAATTCGGTGTAATAAGTTTCTCTCCCAGGATGATTTCATAGACCTGCTGAAGTTCACTCCAGGTGAATTGTTCGGGTACCAGCTGAAAACCGATAGGGGTATAGGAAATTTTGCCGATGAGGCGGTTGAGCAGAT
>CAZPEK010000162.1:1691-8215 GCA_964585555.1 uncultured Leptospirales bacterium
GCGACTGAACCACTCTGTTGCAAGGGCGTCTTCAGTGGGGATTATTTTTTCATTTTTAATTTTTTCAAAGGGAACCAGGGCGAAATATGCCACGGTAATTACCCGTGTCCGGGGGTCCCGGCCCGGGGCTCCGTAGGTTTTCAGCTGTTCGATGTAGACATTTTTCACATTGGTCTCACGGAGCAGCATGGCGGCGGCGCTTTTTTCAAGGGTTTCATTTTTGCTGATATCGACAAAGCCTCCGGGAAGAGCCCACTGACCCCGGCAGGGGGGGTGTTTTCGTGTTATCAGGAGCACCTTTACATCATTGTCAATGATGGAGCAAAGGGCCACATCAACGGTAACACTGGGCCTTTCAAAGGCTTCACTGTTATAGTTGGAAAGATCATCTTTTAATTCATTTTTTTCCATAGATACCACTATTCTGTATTATTACAGCCTGTAGAGAGGGATCGGCTCAGAGCTCTCTCTGCAGGTTAATTATTTGTTCATTTTCAGGCGGTACAGACCCTGGTTTTGAATAAAATAGACCCCTGTGCCGTCGCTGAAGAGTTTTGTTGAAGAATCTACTGGAGAATCTTCAAAGAGTTTTACGGTGCTGTTGTCATAAAAGGCTTCAAACACCCCGTCAGCAGCAGCCGCTGCTATGAGACCTTTGGAAAGAACCGTAAAATTAATAATATCTGGTTCGCTGTTGCTGTCAATTCTAATTGAGTAGACGCTGCATTCCCGGGAAAAAAAGATTACACTTCGGTAATACATTGCTTCGAATTCTGAGATCAAGATAACGATTCCCCCTCCCGGAAGGGGCTCAAAGGACGCATCGATAATACGGTGCCGGTCAAGTTCAGAAACCGGCAGGTTGGCACAGTTCCCTGGACGCCATGGAAGAGCCAGCCAGCATCGTCCCATAATGTTCTGGGTCACCATGCCGGGAAAAATCTCGAAGGCTGGTTCGAATATTTCACAGGCCTCCCTGGTTCCGTGAAGGATTTTTCCCAGAGAGGTAAAACTGTGTTCCAGGAGTGCTGTCCCGGAAAGGGTATAGAGAGTTGAACCGCAGGCCATGAGGCCCCGGGCCTTCAGTGATGTCAGCACATGACCCTGTTCAACAGTGAAGGTGACTTCCTCTTTTCGGGGATCAAAGGAAGCGAGAACCGGTGTCCCGTCATCGGCGAAGGTGAGAGCAGCAGGGCCCTGCCTGAAGTTTCCGGTCATGAGGCGGTTACTTCCTGCATAGAGACAGCTCTCTGTTGTTACGTAGCGTATCCCCCGGTGCCAGATGATGCTGATTACTGGTTCATCGTAGCGGGCCGTCTTTTCAACTGTAAAGCCATCGGTATCAGCCTGGGTCATGATGTGGGGAATCGCAACCGTAAGGGCGTCTCCCGCCGGGGGCGGGGCGCAGCGCGCTCCGTTAAGGAAGATCTGCCTGAACCAGTCAAAGTGGGCCCCGGGTATCTCCCCCCAGTCCCGGGTTCCTGCGGGAAGGAGCACACCGTCGTGAAAAAGTGAAATGTTATCGTCCATCATTTTCAGGGCTGCCCGCTCCTTTGCGGTATAAGATGGGTGCTTCCCTTTGTAGGGGTGGCATCCCAGGTAGAGCTGAAATGCCACAACAGCAAAGGAAAACCAGTCGGTTCCCGGTGAAAATTTTCCCGGCGGGGCCTGGCGGTCGCGAACCGAATCCATCAGGGCCGTGGCGGGAAAGTTTTTTGTCTGGTACGAGTTGGTGTCGATAAAGTAGGGAATAGAAAAGTGATTATCGGTTAAAAAATTCATTTCGTTAAAATCTACCACCAGTATGTCCCGCTGGTGGAGGGCCTCAAGGGTTTTTCGTAAGTTTTCAATCAGCTCAATGGTCATAGCAGGAGTAATGCCGTGACGCTGGCGAAATGACGTGGTGATGGCGCGGCAGAGGAATTCCGTGTCGCTGATATAGTTCATGGTGAAGCCGATTGGCCGGTCATTACTGCACTGGTAGATGACCTCCAGGGGAACCAGTACATTGTCTAAATCGATTTTTCTCAGCTCTTCTATTTTCTTTGGGGGAATCATTTTTGCGGGATCCTGGTATATTTTGTAGGCAAGGTCTCCCCTGCAGTAGATAGTTCCCTCTCCCCCTGAGGCCTTGAAATCTTTTTGCCCCAGGGTAATGACTTTTGTTCCTTTAGTATAAATTTTCATGAGTGGCCTCCCGGTGGTTGAAAATTATTGCTCCAGAGAAAAGGTCATCATAGTGTGAGATTTCCCTGCGGCGGTTCAGGCGCTGGATTTTTTTTATGCGCCGTATCATGAAATCACCGGCGCTGTTTTTGAATTCAGTCAGCTCTTCGGCAACCTGTTCTGTGGGAATTCTTCTTCCTTCTAAATCAGTGAAGGTGTGAATGCCGTCAGAAACCGCGGTGACGCTGATAAGGTCATCGGAATCCGATGCGGGTATTTCGCCGCAGTAATGGTATTCAGGAAGCATTGATTTCTCTGATAAGACGGAGCCTTCCTGAAAGATAAACTTCCTTTCAAGAAAAAGAGGGGCACCGCCGAATTCACGGAGGTAGGCTTTCTGGTCGTCTGGGGCCAGGTCGTAGGAGAGGTAGCGGGGGGCTCCTGAGGCGTACTCAAGGCTGATGATTTCGAGACCCGAGGCTCTTCGGGTGATGAGAGCGCCGTCTCCCCAGAAAAAATACCGTACCCGGTTTTTTTCGGCAAGGAGAATGACCAGGGTCGCGTCGAGGCTGTCCCGGTTTAAGTGAAAGGAAGTCTGAGCTTCATGAAGGCCTTTAACTATGCCGCGCTTCAGATAGTCTTCCAGTTCCCGGGTTGTGAGGCTGTTCATCAGCTCAAAGCCTGCCGCTTCGATAGACGTTCTGGCGCAGTGGCAGATGATGCGGCTCCCGAAATCTGTACCGGAAGAGGAAGAGCAGCCGTCTGAGCCGATGACATAGGCACCGCTCCGAGTTGTTTTTGCAATGCAGTAGTCTTCACAGATGTTGTGGCTCCGGCCCTTTGTGAAATACGCGCTGGTTTTCATGACTGCCTCCTTTAAGGAATATATAAATATATATCCGCTCCGCGAGCCCCCGGCTCAAGGAGCCTGGCATATTATACCGATGCAGCAGTTTTGCCACCCCGGTCGTGGGTTTATAAGCTTATGAACCCACGACCGGGGTGGCCGACAGGAAATATTCGAACAGAATAAGTATCCATCGGCCGGGGGTACCCTTTGCGGCTTAAGGCGATCGTCCGAAAGCGACGAAAGAATCGTCGCCTTTCGGTCTTATGGCGGAACAATGCCTCCTGATCATTGCCTTCATTGCCCATTCTTTAAAACGTAATCTCCAGGGATCCGGAATTTCCCCCGCTTCCCAGGGCTGTTGAGGTTGAAGAAATAGACTGGCTGACAAAGCTTGCAAGGCGCGCCAGTTTCTGCGGGGTTGCGCTTCCCACCCAGATGAACTGGTCGATGCCCACGTCCTTTTGAAAACTTTCAAGGTACTGTTTTGTCGCCTGCTCATCGCCCACACCGATCAGTATGATGCGGATCGATTCGAGTTTTTCTTCCTTTTTCATATGTGCTATTGCCTTTCGAATCTTTTTGGGATTACCCATGACAGAATCATTTTCTTCGCCGTCGGTAATAATGAAGATGATGCCGTTGCAGAGATAATCCATCTGCTCAAGGCTTTCACCGTACTGTTTCACTGATTCGACGGCTGACAGGGTCGCGTCCCAGAGGGCGGTGCTTCCTTCGGGTACAATGGTGTTTTTGTATGCCGAGGGGTCAATGCCCGTCAGGGGAACAAAGCCGTGGATCTCTTCAAGTGATCCGTTAAAAGCCTCTACCGAGACAAGAAGATTGTCAGCCCGCGCCGATTTCCCGCAGGAGTTCATGCAGCTTTCCAGGGCCTTTTCGAGATCTTTTTTGTAATCGCTCACCGACCAGGATTTGTCCAGGGCAATGCGTACAATGGTATATTCAGCGGCACCCAGCTCTTCCAGGGAGACGCTGCTGTAGCTGTATCCTGAAACGGTTTGAGCCGCTTCGTTGTCATTGAGTCCCATGAGTCGTGCCATAATGTTCCTCCTTTTTTGTTTTTTTATAGCCCGGGGTTTTAACCCCGGGTTATAAAAAGTCAGTTGTCTTCGCGGTCTCCATGCCCCGGCTTTTCATCTCGCTGACAAAGTCGAGGGCCAGGTCTTCGAAGCCCGGCACGGGAGACGAGGCGTCTTCGAGAAGGACAAACTTTTTGATCTGGTCTTCCCCGAACTGGTCAGCCACATCACGGACCGTGTTGGCCACGCAGTGTGAAAGGGCCTCTCCCGCTATGCCGATGCGGTCGGCTTCCTGGAGCCTTTTTATGAACCCGGTGTTTAAAAGGGTGCTGTGGTCTCCCGGGTCTTCCACGTCGGCCCTGACGGCGGAGTAATGTTCAGTGAACATGTTTACTCCCTTGGTCACGTAGTCGACGGCGGCAAAGCCCTTCTCCCATTCATGAAGGGCTTCGTAGAGGGGTTCATAAACCTGGTGCCCCCGGCTGCCAATGAGGCAGTGAGGCGGCCAGATAGTCAGTTGGTAGCGTCCGTTGCGTTTCAGTTTTTCAGCGTATTCCACAGAACGCTGCTGAAAGCCCGGGTTAAAAGCCCTCCACCGGGGAGAGTTCCCCTTGAGATCATCAAAGCTGATGACCGTAAAGGGTTCAGGATGGTTTCCCCTGTCGTCTACCCACCAGACCGGGTGGGCAATGTGAAGGTACCGGTGAGAGTCCAGGGTGGCCCGGATATCACTGATTTTGTTTTTTCCTCTGCAGATCATGGCCCCAAGTCGCTCCATGTCTTTGTCCGCCCCGGGGACACTGAGGGCCCCGGCGGGATCACAGAAATCATACTGTCCGTCAATTATGAGAAGTTCTATCTGTGCAGTCATCGCTTCCTCCTTCCTGTAAAAATTTTTTCCCTTGAAATATTAAAGGGATTAGTCCGTTTAAAGGAAGTTTTCAGATGGCGCTGAATAACCGGATGTGATGCATGGTCACTCTTTCCTTCCTCAATGTATTCACGCAGCAGGCGGTCCGCCTTGTTGTACGAAGATACCTCGAGTTGTTCAAGGTCGCTTCCGGTGATGCCGAGGCCGTCGGTAGGTACCGCCCTGATGCACGCATCCAGGGCCTGTGCGGCCTCAGGATTTTTTTCTGAAAGTTCATTCAACAGGATATTTGCCAGCTGGTAGACTTCAGATTTCCACAGGTTCTGAATCATGCCGAAGTCTCCCACGTCGCCATGGAGAGTCCAGAAGCCCACCATCTCTTCAGTTTTGTTATCCGTTGAAAGCACCAGTCCCCCGAGGCGTGAGGCCAGGTCATAGAGGGCAATCATTCTGAGGCGCGCCTTGATGTTGCCCCGGCGTACCCGAATCGCTCTTACTGTCGGGTCTTCGGTTGAATATTCTTCAAATGCAGGAAGTGATGAAAGGTACAAGTCTGTCAGATCGACTTCCCTGAAATCAGTGCAGAAGGTTTTACCCACTCCAGCGGCGCGGCTGATTTCTTCGGGGCTGTTTGTTTCAATGGTAATGCTTCGTCCGGCAAGAGGAATATTCAGTTCACGGCATACCGGCGCGGCCAGGGCGGCGCACAGGGCACTGTCAATGCCCCCTGAAACCCCCAGGATCAGGGCCTTGATTGAATAACGGGTGATATAACTTTTCAGTTCACTTCGGATATTGTCTGCTGCCTGTTTGTCGTCCCTTTTCATTTTCTTCCCCCTTCACTGATTTTAAAGACCTTTTTTAAATATGCAACATAGGCCTCATCTTCACACATCATCTTGCCGGGGGAATCGCTTATTTTTGCCACCGGCTGCCCGTTGCAGCGGGTCATCTTGATGACAATCTGCAGTGCCCGGTCTCCAAAGTCATTGGTAAGGTTGGTGCCGATACCGAAGACAACTTTTATACGGTCATGAAAGCGTCGGGCAATTTCCAGGGCCTTCGTGAAATCAAGGCCGTCACTGAAAACCGCGGTTTTGTTTTTCGGATCGATGCCGAGGTTTTTGTAATGGGCAATCAGTTTCTCCCCCCACTCAAAGGGGTCTCCTGAGTCGTGACGCGCCCCATCAAAGAGCTTGCAGAAGTAGAGATCAAAGTCCCGGAGAAAGGCGTCCACCCCGACGATATCTGAAAGGGCAATGCCGAGATCTCCCCGGTACTCCTGGACCCAGCTTTCGAGTGCAAGCTTCTGGCTGTCAACAAGGCGGACCCCGGCGGCCTGGCATGCCTGCAGGTATTCATGGGCCATGGTGCCGATGGTTATAGTTCGTGCTGTTGGGTGGTCTATACCCCTATAGATATCTATATAATCATCTGGCTCTAAATTTGTTATCTCATGTAACCTCTTAGAACCTGGTTTTAAATAGCTTCTCAACTTGGGGGTGTAGTCTCCATATTGTGTAGCACTTCCTCTCATTTTATCTAAATATTGATAAGCTTCTTTGTGCTTTGCTGCCTCTTTCTCCAGAATAGACATATC
>CAZPEK010000163.1:0-8195 GCA_964585555.1 uncultured Leptospirales bacterium
AAAATTACTATACCTATTAAATGTTAAAATAAAGTCATGTAGTGTTCTCCTAGCCCTAGGAGTTTCCTATTCTTTTTACTTTTTTTGGCATTAATAACACAAAAACATTACATGACTTGTCCTATAATACCAAGATAATACAATACCGCTTATATATAGCCCGTGATAAGTTCACTTATCAGTATTATCGTTGGTATTTTTATATACTACCTTTAAAGTACAGATAAATCTTGTGGACTGTAGTTATTTCCACGAAGGTAGTTTTCATTTAGTTTCCCTTAAAAGAAGCTATAACTAAAAAACTCAATAACTTCCCAAATCATTGAGAATGAGGTTTCTTTTTTAAAGTTTTACTCATTATTTTTTTACTATATCTCTTTCTTCTTTTTGTCTTCTGTTTTCTTTGATGCTGTTTCTTCGACATTTTCACCCTTTGGTTTCAGGCGGGCAAGGCGTTCCTGTTCGAGTTTCTTTTTATACGCATCGGTAAGCCATTTGGGCACAGCTTTATTATTAGGGTCAACTTTCAGTACATGCTCACCAACACGGACAGCTGCAATATAGTTTCCTGATTTGTAATAGAGAAAACCGAGCTTTTCTCCTGTTACAACCTGTACTGGATTTCGGCGCAGTGCTTCTTCGTAGTTTTTTATGGCAGCCGTTGTATTGCCCTGCAGCTCAAAGGCCCATGCCCGGTTGTGGTAGGTCATGGCGGAATTTTTATCGTATTTTTTTATTGCACGGTCAAATTCCTTTATTGCCTCATTGTACTTTTTCTGCTTACCCAGTTCGACGCCCTGGCGGTTATATCTTTTCGCATTATCCGAAGCAGTAGCAACGGCGGCGCAGAGAAGCAGTGTCGTACAAACAGTTATTTTTATTGTATTGAGGTACGCTTTTTTTTCTTTCATGGCGAAGGTGTCATCAGCTCCTTTCAGGATTGTGAACATCATACCCACTGGGCGGTAATACTCAAGTATTTATTTTTCTTTCCTGCCCCTGGATATAAGTCATGAATTTTTCTGTATTTTATCTTTTTATTAATATACAGTGTTAGTATAAAAACGGGTAATTAAAAGAAAATTAATTGAGCATTTTGGAGAGTTTTATGGCTAAAAAAAGCGACATATTAAAGCATCTTCATGTCAGCCGGGGAGACATAACCGAAGAAAAAGTTGATGCAATTGTTAATGCAGCTAACCCCTCACTTCTCGGGGGTGGTGGTGTTGACGGGGCGATTCATCAAGCTGCAGGCCCGCAGCTTCTTGAGGAATGCCGGAAACTCGGGGGCTGCAGACATGGAGAAGCACGGATAACCGGGGGGTATCAACTTCCTGCACCCTATGTTATTCATACTCCCGGACCGATTTATCGGGGCGGGAGCAGCAATGAGGCAGAAGTTCTGAAAAGCTCGTACCAGAATTCACTGCTTTGTGCCATGGAGAAGGGTCTCACGAGTATTGCCTTCCCTGCAATCTCTACGGGAGTATACGGCTACCCGAGGGATGAGGCGTGTCGAATCGCCATAGACTCTGCTGTCGATTTTATGGAAAAGGAAGAATATTTTATTGATGTATATTATGTCCTTTTTGATAATGGCAATTACCTGCTTTATAAAGAATACCTGGAAAAATTGAGAGAGGCCCAATGAATTATCTTGAACAGCTTATTAAATCATCTGAAAAAACCGGAAGTATCGTCTGCATGGGAATGGACCCGGTCCTTGAAGATATGCCCGTGGAAGGAAGTCCCGGTAAGCAGATTTTCTCCTTTTACGAAGCCCTGTTGAATAAAATCGTACAGAAAGGTGTCTACCCGGGGTCAGTAAAGCCAAATTACGCTTTTTATGGCCAGTACGGCCTTGAGGCCATTGAGACCCTTGTCAGGCTGATTGCTCTGTATAAAGAAGCCGGGATCCCGGTTATACTTGACGTGAAGCGGGGTGATATCGGCAAGACCGCCCAGGCCTACGCAAAAGAGGCCTTTGAGTTCTTTGACGCCGACGCGGTGACCCTTTCGCCCTATCTCGGCTATGATTCCATTGCACCCTTCGTTGATAATTATCCCGATAAGGGCTACTACATCCTGACCAAGACCTCGAATAAGAGCTCCGGGGAGCTTCAGGATATTGAATACAGCGGCGCGCCCCTTTACCTGTATATGGCCCGCAAACTGATTGACTGGTATCATCCCGGTATCGGTTCTGTTGTCGGGGCCACCTACCCTCAGCAGCTTCAGGATGTGGCATCGGTCTTTTTTGAAGCGGGAAAGGAAGTTCCCTTTTTGATTCCCGGTATCGGCAGCCAGGGGGGGGATCTTCAAGCGGTTATGAATGTGCTGAAGCAGTGCGACGAACCGCGGATTCACCGAATCAATTCTTCCAGCGCCATTAACTTTGCCTGGAAAAAGAAAGACGGCATGCCCTTTGATGAGGCGGCGGTTGAAGCCCTGAAAGAACTGAATGATGAGATTGGCGCATTAATGTAATCCCGCCCTCGGGACAGCCTGTGCTCAGTTGAGTTCAGGCTGTTTATGTAAAATATCAGAGAGTAATACCATGAAATTTAGAATACCGGTACCCCACGAATACAATCAGATTCTTCAACTGGTAAAAAGTGTTCTCTCGGAATATGGTCTTGATATCAACCCTGAAGAAACCGATAAAGATCTCTCAAACATTGAAGCATACTATTTCAAAAACAACGGCTTCTTTGAAGTACTTGAAAAAGATAATCAGATTGTCGGAAGTTACGGTCTCTATCCCGTCACGAAAGAGCTTTGCGAATTAAGAAAAATGTACCTCCTCTCCTCTTACCAGGGAGCGGGTTACGGCAGGATGATTATGGAGCGGGCTATGGCAAGGGCCAAAGAGTTGGGATATAAGACCATGACTCTTGAAACCAACAGCAGTCTCAAGAAGGCTCTCAAGCTTTACCGAAAATATGGATTCTCTGAATATGAACCAGATCATTTTTCGGATCGATGTGATCTTGCGCTGAAGAGGTCGTTGTAGTATTTGATGTTTAAACTGCACCGGCAATCAGCAGTATATGAGGTATAAGAGCTCTTCTTAGAACAAGAATTATGCCACTGGTACGTTAAAATATTGACAAAAAGCGTCGGACATGCAACGGTTTTTTGAATTTAATTGATTCCATCGGCACGTGTAAATTCTACGCTCTGGAAAAGCAAAAGGAAATAATATGACTGTACAAAGAAATCAAATATTCGGTTTATGGAAAATCCTTGTTATTGTAATCCTTATGGCGGCAATAGGAAATATTTCCGCAGTGGGAATCCTCCCGCCGGAGCCCGGCAGTGTGGATGCCGCGTATATTAGAAGCTCTGCCTCTGATGGAGGGCACGCCGTTACCTGCCATGTAGGCAAAGATGTTTCAGGGCTGATCCGCAGAATAACCCAGACCAGCACCCACCAGGGACCCGACTGCATGCCCGCGGCCGGAGCATCCAGTTCATTTTTTACCATGGGAGATATTGTCTCTTCGGTGAAAGACCTCATCAGAACCCAGAAGAGAGAGATTAGAACCTGGGCGGCAACCGCAGCCAATGGCACGACGCAGGCCTTTCATGGAACCCACAGCCGAAACATCGGTGTTGTGGTGAGTAAGTATGAAGGAAGAACAGGGAAAAACCGGTCACCCTGTACAGCGGGAAGTCGAACCGACAGCAGATTTGAATGCAGAAAGACTAAAAAATTTACTGTTGTTTTTCGTTCTTCAGGAAGCGGCAATGGTTTCATCCTTACCGCATATCCAAAATAGTGAAGAGGAAGAGACTCTTGAATTTTAAAAAAGAGGTATAACCTGCCGGTTATATCTCTACTCTTTAGACTCACAAAACCGCACCAGAGTATTTACAATATCATCTACACTGTCAGAAACAGAAAGAAGCGATTCATACTTGTGTCCCTTTGACAGTTTTTTCAGCAGTGGATAGACAGGTTTTTCTGACATCCAGAAGGCTTTGTTGTAGAAAATCATCGGGCTGATGATGTCATATGAGCCGTAATGATTCTGGGTGGCATCCTGAAAAATTTCCTGGATGGTGCCGGCGCTTCCCGGAGTATAGACGATTCCGCCTTTCGCCAGGGCCAGCAGTCCTTCTTCACGAACACTGTTGGCAAAATATTTGGCTATTTTTGAAGCAAAAGGGGTGGGGGGCTCATGGCCGTAGAGCCACGTCGGAATACCAATATCATCTTCCTTACCCGATTTTTTGGGAAAAGCTTCGATAACTTGAAAGGCAGCAGAAAGCCAGAGGGGATCATCATACAGGGGGGCAGCAGAAAGAAGCTCAACACCCCTGGCAAGTTCACTTTCATCATACCCGTCAAACCAGGCACCCAGGTGAGTCGCCTCCATGGCCCCCGGGCCTCCTCCTGACAGGAGAAAGAATCCCTTTTCTGAAAGCTTTTTGGCAATACGGGCCACCTTATAATAATCCGGACTCTTTCGTGACAGGCTGTGGCCTCCCATGATAGCGATAACTTTTTTTTCAGGTATGGTACGGAGTATATCCATAAGCGCATCGGTGATTGAGTGATCATGGAGGCGCCTGGCAAGGGATACATATATCGATTCTGGTGAATAGCGTCCCGTGTTTACATAATGATCATAGGTTATCTTATCATAGGTGGTGTTGTAAGAATCGGGATCTTTGGGATTAAAATTATTATAAATGGTCTCCCGGGTATACAGCCTGGCCGGATAGGTTTTAAAGGGGACATCCATGTCGGGAAAAATCAGGTTTTTGTCCGCAACAAGTTTTTGCATGAGCCTTTCACTGATAGTACAACCCATGAAAAGAGAATGAGTAATTGTTTTGCCCGCCAGCTTTTCTTCATAAAGTGTTAAGTCAATATTTTGAAAGGCAATGCTGGTGAGTGTAGTCCCGCTTTCTGACAGGAGCTGGTCAAGCTGCTCTATGGTTTCGATTTCTTTCATAGTGGATATTATAATTTGTTTTTAAAATAAATTTCAACAATTATTGTAAAGGAAGTTTAAAAAGGGTACCCGTCGGCGGGTACCCTTTGATGCTTTAATTCAGCTGACTGGTTGCCGTGATCGTAATCTGGGTGATCGTTTCTTCGCTACCCTTAATTGTCCCATTTCCGTCCTTATCCTGAAAGGTGATGAGGTAATTAAGATTAAGACTGGTACCGGAAATAAATTCAAAGCCGATAGTGGCTCCCATTATTGTACCGGGGGTTTTCCAGTTTTCAAGATTTTCTACGTTGTTCATGGTGTAGAATGCCCTGGCTGTCGAAACTTTCGGTATTAGTTTTTTCTTCAGTTCGATTTCCCCATTAATACTGGTCAGGGCATTCTGATCGTCTTCTTGAAAAAGAGCCTGGTACTTTAAAGATGCTTCCAGGAGATCAAAGATATTAAATTTGATGCCTGCAAGAAAACCATCCATGCCTTTAATGCTATCAAGAGTATCCAGCTTTGTTGCTACGGAAAAATTTCCCGCCCCATCATCAATAATTACAGCTCGTTCAAGTTCATAGGTTTTGTTGTAGTAGCCGAAGAGAAATTTATCACTGGAATGCTTGTACTCTGCTGTAAAGGTAACGGGGCCAATCTTCAGCCTGGTGCCGGGTAAGGTAAAGCCGTAACCTCCGGTGTTAAATATCTGGGCAAACTCACTGTAAACATCCCACTTGACTGTTTTCCCCTTGATGATGGGGAATCCGATATCGGTAGACCAGATTCCAGTGCGGGATGTTTTGTTGCTGTAGGGAGTGAGATTGTTCACATCGGTACCATCTATTAAACCTGCATCGATCAGGTTTTGTACTGCAGTAGTATCTCCGCCCAAAGCGGCTAAATATCGCTCTTTTTCTGTTACCCAGTTTGAATTATTGGGATACCAATCCATCTCATCGGGATAGCCGTCACCATCAGAGTCCCGGAGCCCCTTGTATTCATTCAGGTCACCAGCCAGTGACACACCGACTGCAAGGTCGCTGATTATTTTATAATAAAGGCGGCCCCCCATGAGAACCGAGGGCTTTTTCCCGTGCCACATTTCTTTTATATCATTTACCATAAATTCGCCGCCCAGGAACTTTGAGTCAAAGGCGAGCTCAAGGCCCTGACGCTTGTAGGCCGGATATTCGATCATGTTTGAATAGCCATCAACGGCTATATTGTATCCAAGGTAAGTATATTCGAGGCCCCCGTACTTGACATAAAAAGGGTCTCCCTTTTTTGCCCAGCTGACAAAATAGATTTTATCCAGGTAGGCTTCCCAGTTGTCCCAGTCCTTTTTTCGGATGTTGCCATTTTCGTCGAGAAGTATCTGGATATCGAGGCCAAGGCCTATTTTATATATATTGAATTCGAAACGGGCCCCAATCTGCTGGTAGTTGATGCCGTCAATAATGACACCACCGAGAATCGCTGATCCGGCCATATTAAAAAAATCGTTTTTTGTATCGGGTGGTGTGGTTGGAGGCTCGGGGTCTGCACCGATGACTGCAGTGGCGAGTAGAAGAAAAGATAAGAGAGTGCATATAGTTACGCTTGTTCGTTTCATATTATTGCTCCATAAAAAAATTTCAGGCAGGTATGAGAACCCTGCCTGCTTTATCTATAAACAAAGAATATAGAATCATTTAAATGGTTCGTCAAGAAGAACCGCTTCTGGAAAAGCTTAATCGACCGGGTAGGCAATAAGTATTTTTTTAAGCTTATCCTTTTTAAATGAAAAGATAACCGTGACATTGATTGCGTCACTGGTTGCATAGATGTATTCATTATTTTTTTTCTCTGAAGGTTTTCCAAAGACCTCTTCAATCTCTTTTGACGTCGCGCCGATTTTAATGCTGTATTTCAGGGGAATTGCATTGCCGGTGATAGAAATAGATTCGATGATTTCTTTTTTCAAATTCACCGCTTCGTATATCGTAAATGTAAGGCCTGAAGAGGTTATGGTATGGTGCCGGTCTGTTATATTCGGATCGTGGCGGTTTTCCCTATCAATGCTTTTAACTTCCCCCTTACCCGGAATGTTATTTAAAATTGATTCTTTTATGCCTGTGCCGATGGTTTGTCCGAAGATTTTTTTTATAAAGGGTGACCGGGCAAAGGAACCGAGTTTGCTCATGTCATCGAATTCCTGGGGAGTAAAGTTCGCCAGGTAGCCGCTGAAGACCCACCCTTCCTTTCCATTATAGCGGACCTCTGCCCAGGGCGCGGTTTTTCCCCCGATGACTGAAATATTGTCTGAATAACTGAGAATATCAATACTGCTATTATTGGGTATAACCAGAATTTTTTTTGATGATACTTTCGGTCCGTCTCTGAGCACCAGCCCGCTGGCTGATTTAACGGTAGTAGTTTCTATGGTCTTCTTTTTACATCCCTGGAAAAAAGTGAGAAGAACAAGTGCTGAGAGAAGTATGGGGATTGATTTTCGTATCATGGTTTACTCCTTATGGTAATAATGTTGTATTTTGCATGAGAAAGAGGGAAAAGGCAAACATTATTCGTAATATTTTTTCTGCAAAGAGGGGGTGGAATAATTTTTGATTGATAGAATTGCTTATTGATACCTTCATGGAAAGGAAGTTAATGCTGCAGGCACCAGAGAATGGATGTAAGAATATTTTATAAGAAGAAGGAAGCCTTTTATGAAAAAACTATCACTAAAACAGGTTCGCTGGCTGAAAGGTTTTCATGTTTTATTTGCAGGTATCTGGGTGGCCTGCGGTGTGGTAATACTGGCTTTTTCCCTGGCGGCCGGTGACCTTCAAAACGGGGACCGACTTTATATGCTGAATTACCTGGTTGATCTGATCGACATGAAAATTCTTGTCCCCTCGGCTGTTCTATCCCTGGTGACGGGACTTATCTATTCCCTTGGAACTAACTGGGGATTTTTTAAGTATCGTTGGCTGGTTTTTAAATGGATAGTAACGGTGAGTATTATTGTCCTGGGTACGATATTTACCGGACCATGGATAGAAGAAATGGTTGAGCTTTCTTTAAAAGAAGGAATAGCAGTTCTACAAAACAATCACTATCTTAAAATAAACAGGAACCAGTTCATCATGGGTATTATGATGAATGGGACTCTTATAATAACTGTTTTTGTCTCTGTTATTAAACCATGGAATAAAAAGAAAAATTAAACCTGTGGATGTGATATGGATCCTGAAATTCTAAAAG
>CAZPEK010000164.1:0-8172 GCA_964585555.1 uncultured Leptospirales bacterium
ATGCCTTCCCCTGATGATGGGTCGTGAAGCATCAGTGGTCAACACCTCATCCAGGGCGGGCAAAGTCCCCCCGATTGCCAATGGTGCCTATGCGGTGGCAAAAGCGGGGGTCAACATGCTGACCAAGGTCATGGCAAAGGAACTGGCAGGGATCAACATCCGGGTCAATGCCATATGCCCCGGGCAGATCAAGACGGATCTCGAAAAATGGCGTTTTGGACTCGAGGCTAAAATCTTTCAATGCACGGAAGAAGACCGGGAAAAAGAAATGTGCAAGACCATTCCCCTGGGACGTATCGGGAGCATTGAAGAAGTGGGAAATCTTGTGGCCTTTCTCGCCTCTCCCCTTTCATCGTATATCACAGGCCAGACCATTAATGTAACCGGCGGACAGCTCATGGAGCTGTAGATCGGGCATTTCAATACGAGGAGCTAACAATGGAAAAAATAACCGGAGCCAGTCTCGCGGCAGAAGCCCTTAAAGCCCGCAATGTTAAAAAAATATTTACCCTCAGCGGAGGGCATATTACTCCCCTCTACCAGCACCTTGAAGGGGGCCCCATTCAACTCTTTGATACACGCCATGAGCAGGCAGCGGTATTTATGGCCGAGGCGTGGGCCCGCATGACCCGGTCTGTTGCAACGGCAATGGTAACCGCAGGGCCCGGATTCACCAATGCCCTCACCGGTATTGCAAGCGCCCGGTTGTCCAATGCGCCCCTGGTACTGATTGCCGGCTGCGTCGGTCTTGAAACCCGGGAAAAGGGCGACCTCCAGGATATGCGTCAGGCTCCCGTTATTGAGCCGATGGTAAAAAAAGCCCTGGTCTGTCATATCCCCGAACGGGGTCCTGAATACATTGATATGGCCTACCGGATTGCAGAAAACGGCAGACCCGGCCCTGTCTACCTTGAACTACCTGTTGATGTCCTCAATGCTGAGGCTGATCCTGAAAAGGTAAACAGGCCCGCCACCACGATTGCCTCTCAACCCGTGGACATGGCGGCGGTCAAAAAATTTGCCGCAATGCTGGAAAAAAGCGAAAAACCGATGATTATCGGCGGAAGCGGGACCTGGTATTCCCATAGCGAAGACGTACTAAAGGATTTCATCGAAACGACCGGCGCGCCCCTCTATACCTTTGCCATGGGCCGGGGAACTCTTCCAGACACACACCCCCTCTGCTTTGAGTCAGCCCTGGCAATCAGGCCGGGGTCTGCCATGGTGGCAAGCCTTGGGAGCGACCTGATCGTAATACTCGGTTCACGAATGAATCTTTTTAATATCTACGGGGGCATCTACAATCCCCAGGCAAAAATTGTGCAGGTTGACATTCACGCCGACGAGATCGGGCAGAACCGGTCAGTTGATCTTCCCGTGGTGAGCGACATCAGGGCCTTCCTTGAAGAAGTCATAAAAATAGTGAAAAAGAAAAAAGATAAACTTCCTTCTCAATTCAAACCATGGGTCGACCAGCTTACTAAAACAGATAAAGAAGCCAAGACCCTTGCGTCAATCAACTGGCAAAGTGATGCCACACCAATTCATCCTCTGAGACTTGCCTGGGAAGTGAACACTTTCATGGACCGGGATGATGACATAGTCATTGCCGACGGAGGAGACACGACAACCTGGAACGGCATGACCCGCACCATGAAGCGCCCCGGGCATTATCTCGATTATGGACTCTACGGCAGCCTTGCAGTGGGACTTCCCTACGCCAATGCCGCGAAGCTCCTCTACCCGGATAAACGGGTTCTTTTGCTTTCAGGTGACGGTTCCATCGGCTTTAATTTCATGGAATATGAAACTTCAATCCGCAAGGGACTTCCCATTGTCACCGTGATAAGCAATGACCTCGGATGGGGAATGATCCGCCACAGCCAGGAAATTCGAATAGGCCACGCTATAAAAGACGGTACCTACATCGGAAAGGTGGATTACCATAAAATGGTTGAAGCTGTCGGCGGCCTGGGGTTTTATGTTGAAAAACCGGAAGACATCAGGCCGGCAATCGAAGAGGCCTTTCGTTCGGGTAAAACTTCCTGTATCAATGTAATGACTGACCCGACCGTTGTAAGTCCCGGGAGCATCGCTCTTGCCAACCTTGGGGGCTACAAGGCAACATAGGTAAAAAAGTTTATGAAAAAGGAAGATATCAAAATACTCGCAGGAAAAACCGCAGTGGTTACCGGGGGTGCCAGCGGTATCGGCGCCGCCCTCTGCAAAAAATTTGCAGCCGGGGGCGCGTCCGTCGCCTGTCTCGACATGGACCAGGTGGGGGTCAGCCGAATGGAGAAAGAACTTCACGATCTCGGTATCGATGCCCGGGGCTACTGTCTCGATGTTACCGATGAAGAAGCCTGCTTTTCTGTTATTAAAAAAGTCATAAAAGATTTCGGGGCAATTGACATACTCTGCAACAACGCGGGCATCACCCAGAGAAGCGCCTTTCGAAACACTGATATTTCGGTATACCGAAAAGTTATGGAAGTTAACTTTTTCGGTTCCCTCGCCTGCACCAAGGCGGCAATCGAAAGCCTCATCGAACGTCAGGGCAGCATTGTTGTCACCAGCAGTATCGCAGGCATCGGGCCTCTTCTCGGCCGTACCGGTTACAGCGCCAGTAAGCATGCCCTCCATGGGCTCTTTGAAAGTCTTCGCACCGAAGTCTCCAGCCTGGGAGTGAACATTCTCATGCTCTGGCCCGGCTTTACCCGCACGAATCTTCAGAAGCGGGCCCTCGACGGCGACGGAACAGTAACCACCCATCCCCAGTCAAAAATCGGCGCCGAGGACACCCCTGAACATGTTGCTGACCAGGTCTTAGAAGCAATTGTACAAAGGAAGTCAATACTGGTTCTCACCCGAAGCGGAAAAACTGGTTACCTGATACGGCGTCTCTTCCCGGCACTTTACGAATCTATCATCACCAGAAAATTCAGTCACGAACTGAAAAACCGGTAAAATTATATTGACCTGTATATCTACGACTGGACCATGATTCTACAGGAATCAGGAAGAAACAATGGGCGCGAAAGAAAGAAGAGAAAGAGAAAAAGAACAGCGGCGGCAGCAGATACTCGATGCCGCCCGGGAGCTTCTTTTCGAGAAGGGACTTCACGGGGCAACAGTCAAACAGGTAGCCAAAAGCGCCGAGTTGAGTGTCGGCCTGATATACTTTTATTTTAAAAGCAAAGAAGAGATCTACGCATCACTTCAAGAAGAAGGACTTGACCTTCTCTACACCATGATTCGTGATGCCGCATCGGGCCCTGGAAAAAGCGTCGAAAAGCTTAAAAGCATTTCCCTTGCCTATTACCGTTTTGCCCATAAGCATAAAAGCTATTTTGACATCCTGAACTATTTTCTCACTGCCCCTGAGCGTATTTTTCCTGAAAACCTGAAATCTCGAATTGACATGCACGGCGACCGGATACTTTCCGTAATAGATACTGTTCTGGAAGAAGGGTCAAAAAAAACTGAACTCTCCATTGATAATCCCCGGGAGATATCAATCATGCTCTGGAGCCAGATACACGGCTACCTGCAGCTCAACAAGCTCCAGGATACGGTTTTAAAGGGCCAAAACTTTGAAAAGCTCTTTAACTCCACGGTCGACCGGTTGATTAAAAGCGTATTTTCTCATTAAACATACGGATGTTATGAAAGGCGCGGATTCCATTCCGCGCTTTTCATAACATCCGCGCCTTCAAATCACAAACCTGCGGCACCCCTCCAGTTCAAGAAAAAAAATATCCTTTATTTTTCATAATATACCTGCTACGGTGGCGGCAAAAGCACCTGAAGGAGCACGCCATGTCACGGACAGATCGACAGATTCCCTATCCGGAAACACGACTCAATGTAATCAAAAGATTTCTTCATGTCCTGGCGCTCCTTCAAAATGACGAAGAGCAGTGGAACGCCACAAGCCTCGCCGACATGCTGACTCTTGATGAAGGAGGCCACATTGTATCGGATAAAAACATCCGTGATTCCATCGCATATATTGAAGACAAGCTTGAAATCGGTATCAGCACCCAGAAGGGAAGCAAACGCACCATGCTCGAAGAAGAGCTGAGTGATGAGATGATGCTTCAGCTGGCGGTCCTGTACGCTTCATTTATCATCAGCGATTCCACCGGCGAGGCAACCCTGAAAAACTTCCTTACCCGCCACAGCCGTGACGGCCTCTGGATGCTTGCCCGGCTTCACTTTGCCTGCCTTGAGCGTAAAAAAATCCGCCTCGACTATACCAGCAACCGGGGCCATGAAAACAGGGGGTGGGAAGTCTACGCCTGCCACCTGGTGTTTCGAACCGTCAACCTCTACCTGGTGATTCAGATACCGGGAGAGCCCCGTCCCCGGCTTCTCATCGCCAACCGGATAGAAAATCTTGAGGTACTCGATGATGTCTATGACGGGGAAGTAAAATCAGTCGAAGATCTTTTCAGCCATTCCTTAAGCGGCTACATTGTTGACCCCGACCAGGTGAAGGAAGTCACTGTCTCGTATGATGAGGCTATTCACCCGCAGATAGAACAGTTTCTCGCGAGCCTTGAGCCGGAGTATACGCTTAAAGGCAACAGATACAAGGCAGTCTTTATGAGTGCTGATGACCTCTACCTCTGCAAACAGTTTCTCATGTACGGTAAAAGCATTGAGATAACAGGCCCCCCTGAACTAAGGGCCCGGATGGTTGAGCTGCTTGAGGAAAGTTTGTCAACTTACAAAAACTGAAATATAAAAAAACCTGTTACTGCTGCACACATAAAAAATTTAAACTTGAACCGGGAGCGATCTCTCCGGAATAAATCAGCGTATCATCCATAGAAGCAGAATTACCGTAAGCACCATCCCCTGCTCCAGTCCACTCAGAACATGTCATACCGGTGGTCCAGTCATTCTTCATACC
Organism: uncultured Leptospirales bacterium; assembly: GCA_964585555.1. Classification (GTDB taxonomy): domain Bacteria; phylum Spirochaetota; class UBA4802; order UBA4802; family UBA5550; genus CAZHNW01. Next base: position 4,919 of record CAZPEK010000164.1, read on the forward strand.
AGTCCATATGTCGACAGCAGCAGGAGTCAATTGACTCATAGGATGAGACGAATCTCCAAAAATAAAATATGCGTCACCATTTGTATATCCAAAACTTGAGCCATCACTTCGGTAGTAATGAGCATTAGGGGTCAAAATCCAGTCCACTCGCCCCTCTGCGATTGAAGCTACTCTTGAACTTCCATCAACAATGACAGCCTTGTAAGTTAAAGCACTATCAATGCTCGCTCCATGGAGTTTACACAGGTCATCAGCTACAGAGACACTGCCAAATGAACCTTCCCTTGTATCAGTAGTTATAAAGATATACCGGTCATAACTGTAATTATTTAAATACACCTCTTTTGTTATATCATGATAATTAACATCGCTTGATGATGTTGTAAATGTCACCGTGTAGGGCTGATTGTCATTATAGATATTATCGTCAATACCTGTCACAGTTACAACAGTTCCAATGTTCCATGTGGTATTTGAGAGAATAAATGATGAAGGACTAATGACCGCTTCATTAACACCAGTAGAATCAAGACTTACAGCGACGGTAACATCCGCCACAGGCTCCTGGTTTAGTTTTATTTCAATTGTTGTGTTCTTCCCGCTTTCATCAGTATTATTATCACCGGTGAGAAGAACCTTGAGGGCCGGGCCTTCGCTTCCTTGAGCCTTATTAAAAATATCCATTCTCTCGCACTGGAGCATAAAAAGGACCGACGTAAAAAGGCTTAAGAAGAATGCTGTTTTCAGAAAAAATTTCATATCATACCTCGTTATGCGGACATATACAAGTTAATGATAATGTCCCCTTTTGTCAAGAGGGCAAAACTCAACCAAGCGTTAGAAAAGAGCAGAGGTCATTTCAAGATAATCCCGACACCTTCAGGAAGAATCTGCAGATCAGCAACTTCAATCCCCTTGAGGCCGACAATTTCTTTTATCAAGACTGGAAGGCTGATAATAATATCCCGGTTCTGCAGATAGAGACACCGCCGGTACTCTGTGGGCAGCGAGGCCATAACTTCCGCAAGGCGGTGTTCAGTCATTTTACGAACCAGAAAGTTGCCATCAATTTTAAAACGGATCACCCCTTCAATAAATGAAACAAGTGTAAAGGGTATGGAAAAGGGAATCAGTGTCGGTTTCACCGCAATAACCCCTTCCTTCGGGATGGAGAGTGAGGCAATTTCAGAACTGTTTTTTTTCAGCACATCGGATATCTGCCGGGTGGTAATCATGATCGGGAAAGACTCTTTCTTCCCCCCATATTCTTTTTCTTCTTCTGCCGGTCTAAAAAGAAGCGCCGCTCCCCGCCCGGCGATAATGCAGGTCACCGCATCAAGGATGCCGCCGATAAGCCCGCCTGCCACGGGGATCACTTTTGAAAGACTCAGGGTCCCCTTTTCGCTTCCCAGGGCAATAAGTTTAAAGCCGACGGTCTTGTTTATTTCCCGAAGTGCTGACGCGGGTATCCGTTTAACCGCCTCATGGAGGACCCCTTCGGCAGCAGAGACCCCGGCTTTTTTTAAAATCTCTCTGCCCGCGTCACCAATGATGGCCACAAGGACCATCGTTCTGACCCGGTCTTCTTTTATATTGTAACCGTAAATTATAGCTATTGCCGCGGCCATCCGGGCCTGCACAACCCATGATGCGTATATCGAAGCGGGAACCGCAACCGGAAGGGTGATCACGCCCCCGAGGCCCGTCAGAAACCCTGAGCTGAAATTTTTAGACGCCTCTTTTTTTATCAGGGCATTAACCATTTCATGTTTCGTCGAATAGCTGTTGTTTTTCAGATATCCCGCAGCAAGATCATCGGCAGCAGAAAAAGGCCCCTTCCCTTCAAGCGCCGCACCGATAAGCTGATCGACCAGGGCACGGACATTTCCTTCTGGGACAATTAACTGCTTTTTATCTACCGGTTCACTCATGATTTTCCCCGGGACTTAAAATTTTTTTGTGAAGGAAGTTTATATCTTCAGTTCCAGACCTTCGCAGGCGATGTCAATCTGCAGATTGCCGATTTTCTTCGCGTTCATTCGCTGATATATCCTCGCACTGGAGAGTACGCTGTCGAGTTTTTCATCATTATAGGCGGGATCATGATGAAAAAGAAGAAGATGCTTAATGTTGTACATTCCCGCGATATCAATGGCAATTGACGCGGAAGAATGCCCCCAGTCCATTTTGTTAATTGCTTCATCAAAGGTATACTGGGTATCAAAGAGCGTCAGATCGGCATTCTGAAACAGGTCACCGTATTTCTGAATATGTTCTATTTTATCAATATTGAACTCACAATCACTGGTATAGACAAATACAGAACCGTTATGTTCAATGCGGTACCCGAAGGCTCCCCCGGGATGAGGCATCCGCTTAGCATAGATGCGCACATCATTGAGAAAGAACTCTTCATCTTCACTGACCTGAAAAAAGTTCTTTGTCGCCGGCATATAATCGAGAGATATAGGGAAATGGGTCGGCTGCTGCTGGTATTCAAGCCGTTCTTTAAGATCAGGCATGGGCGAATAGAAGTTGAAGCGGTTCCCCTCAAAGTAGAAGGGTCCGAAAAATGGTATTCCCTGGATATGGTCCCAGTGGGTATGAGTCATTAAAATATTTGCGGTCCCGCGTCCCCGGTTAAACTCAGTTGTCAGAAGTTCACGCCCCAGGTTGATAATCCCGGATCCACAGTCTAAAATAATAATATCCCCGCTGTCGGTGGTAACCTGAACACAGGTGGTATTTCCCCCGTAAGTGTGATAATTAGAAAATGGTATTGTCTGAAGAAAGGCTTCAATTGACTCATCAGACGTCACATCGCCAGGACGTGCCTGTTTCAGAACATTCCGTACCTTTTGTTCAACATCACGTCCCGTCAATGGAGTCGGAATAGACCCCCGCACGCCCCAGAGTTTTATTTTCATGTATCCATCTTTTCCTGTATGTATATACTAAACTTATCGACCGGTACCGGCTGTGGGCATAAAAAGAATCGATAAAAAATACACAATATACCTTTCCATCGATTCGTAACAGACGATGTACGTACCTTTTTACCAATCATACTATAGCATGATCTTTTTACCTGTCAAGAAAACAGGGATTAAGCAAAAAAAAGGGATGCCCCTTAGAGGTATCCCCTTCAATTAAACAATGCATAATAATATTGTAATATCAGTAGAAATAGATCTATCTACTAATCCATGCAAAAGAATCCAGAAACTCCTGGAGCTGTCTTTCGCTGACTTTGG
>CAZPEK010000165.1:0-8167 GCA_964585555.1 uncultured Leptospirales bacterium
CCTGGTAGCATCCTAGTACGTGTTCTTCTGAGATGTCTTTGACCAGCGATACCGCCATGTCAAACATTTGCTCATCAAAAACTTTAAATTTTTCAGTTTTAAGCAGGTCATTAATACCGAGCATTTCGTAGAGAACGAAATCCTGGTCACGTTTGTCAACTATTGTATCCATAGTTTAACTCCTCACTGTAATTTTTCAGGCGCGCCTGAGTTTTAAACCGTGCAGTGCGTTTACACGGTTTGATGTACCGGCAAATTTTCTGCACAACGGAGTGAATATTCATTCCGTAATTTTTTTTATTTTTAATTACCGGTGTGCCAGAGGCATGACCGGTAATGTTGATTTCTAAACTTTTATGCCGTCCCAGAATATAGAAAAAACCTCATCTATCATTTTTGGGGTAATAGCTAATCCCCCGGACCGGTGACGCTGGGTCAACTGTTGTATTGAACCCCACATGAGTACTATGATAGAAAGATAGTTAACCTTCCTTATAACCTTTTTGTTAATAGCACGTTTTATCAGTTCATCGTAGTGACTGAAACGTTTTCTGTTTTTCCGCAGCACTTCCCTGCTTACAAAGGGTGATGATGCGTACTGGTCAATGAACTGGGCTTTGTAGGGGTTCTTTATATAAAAATTAAGAATGTTTTTCCATTTTATGAATATTTCGTCTCTGATACTAATGGTTTGCGGAATGTCCTTTAATATAGCGTCGTTTAGCTCTTTCTGGATGATATCATAGAGCTCGGTGATGATTGCTTCCTTGTTTTTGAAATAACGGTAAATCGTACCTGACCCGACAGAAGCCTCATCTGCAATCATTGAAACCGGTGTGCCGTGAAAGCCGTTTTCAGTAATCAGCTTGAGCGTCGCAGCGAGTATTCTATTTTTTTTGTCACTATCCATTATATTCACCATACGGAATGAATGTTCATTCCGTATGTACACAGTAGATCATTCAGGTTTTATGTCAATAAAAAATGACAATGATATGGTAAAACAGGGTGTGAAAAGGAGGTTGTCGGAATGTAAAATTATCTTGACATGAAGCCAGTTATTTTTCAATTTCAGTAATCATTTCCTAAACATGTTTTGTGAGAATTAATTTTTAAGCGGGAATCTGGGGCCCCACGCTCCCGCTTTAAAAGACATTGCAGTAAAATTAATGTTAAGGGATAAATTCAGATAATCTGTTTGATGGACTTGTTCAGTCTATACAGGGGAAAGAATGAAAAGCATATTTCGATCCATAGTTTCATCTATAATCGGCGCGGGAATCTTTTTTGTCTTCTTTTCCCTTTTCGATGCTGGACTTCTTATTGCCGCTGGCGGAGCCCTTGCCGGACTGATAGGCTCTGCTCTCTTCCTTTCCCCGAAAAAAATTAATAAAAAGCTTGTTGAGCTGGAAAAAGTGCATGGCGTCACTCCGGCTCAGCTTGAAAAAATTCAATCAAAGGGCAAAAAGAAAATTAGAAAAATGCAGAGAATGGCCCGCAAAGTTGAGAGTGAAACGGTCAAAGAAAGGATTCTTGATATAGTTGCTGTTGCCAAACAGATATTCGAAAATTTTGAGTACGATCCAAAGGATGTCAGGGCGGCCCGGCAGTTTCTAAACTACTATCTTGATGCCACTATTCGTATCATGGATAAGTACGTGACTTTATCCGGGTATGAGGCAGATTCTGATAATTCGAAAACCCTTGAGAAAGTAGAAGAGATGATGGTTACGATAGAAAATGCTTTCCAGAAACAACTACTAAAGCTTCAGGATGATGATTACCTTGACCTTGATACAGAAATCTCCGTCCTTGAAAAATCAATCAAGGTTGACGGTCTCGAAAAGAAAAAGAAAGGCAGTATCTAGCTGTCAGCGATTCGCCTGGTTTCCCGTTATAAAAAGCAGTTCGACACGTTTGAGCCGGTTGTTGTATTCCCGGTCTGATTCATCGGGATTTTTCGGAAAGGGCTGACTGGCTCCGGCCCCCACAACATGAATCCGGTTTTCATCAATATTATAAGAATACATCAGTTCTTTTTTGACCGCCCGGGCCCTGCCGCGAGAGAGTTCCCTGTTTGCCTGGGGGTCTCCTCTCAGTCCCGTATGCCCCTTGACCAGTATTCTAAAGTTTGGGTAGTGACGCACGTTAGAAACAATATTTCTTATCTGCCCCCTGCCATTATCATCAAGGGTATCGGTGCCGCTTCTGAAGGACACAGGTCTCAGCTTGAGGGCTCCGATTACCTTGAGTCGGTTCCATTCTTTATCAGAGAGCTTTTTGAATTTACGTGTCAGCGTATTGCCCGAGTACCGGGAAACTGATGAATCCCCTGAATCGGCTGAATACATTTTACGGAGAAAAGAGGAGTTAATGATTGTATAGGGGTCTCCATCGGGGAGAGGGTTCCCGGAAACATCTTTCATGTCTTTTAGCAGATTGACTGTTGAGGTGATTGATTCAATGATTTCCGGGCGGCTGAGGCTTGTTTGGGAAACCAGGCCGAACCAGCGTACGTTTTCAGGATACTGTATCCATTTAACGCCCTTGAGCATAAATTTGACCTGTCTGCTTGTTGCATTGATCTGACTTTTAATGTCTTTTGACAATTTGGCAGGGGAGGCGAGATATACGTTAAGTGTTTTGAAATAGTTCTTGAGAAAAAGTAAAACGAGCTCAGGTTTTTTATGGGCGAATTTTCGGTTTGCCACCAGGATGTCAACGATGAGTTTATCGATGTCCTCGGAGCCCATTAGTTTTACCGTTCCTGGTTTTGCCAGGGCTTCTGATACGTGAGGTTCCCAGACCACGGCAAGGTCTACTTTATGGTTGATGAATTTTTTGTAAGCCGCTTCCGCTCCGTCGACTTCTACCCGCCAGGGGCCGTCTTTTTGCTGGAGCATCGGTACGTCAAAATGGACGCCGATTGTTTTAAGAAGATGCTCACTGGGGGAGTCAGGTGTAAAGGCGATTGTAACATTTGTTTTCTTTTTAAGCTCATCAATGTTGCTGACGGTCCGCATCCAGGAAATAATAGCATCGCCCCCTTTTGACTCATCAATTACAGTAACGATTGCCCCGGGATAGGAAACAGCTTTTCCATTCACTATATAAGAATCAACAGTACATACTGCAAAATCAATATCACCCGACTTCAGGGATTTCATGCGGCCCGGATAGTCGGCGTTGTCGTCAATTATTTTCAGCCGGTAACCCGCCTCACGCATTAACTGGCCAAAGACGGGAGAACGAAGGGGGAAGTAACCGATCCAGCTGTCAAGGGCAATGGAGATGACACCCTTCAGGTTTTTAGCGTCACTGGTGCTGTAGGTTATTTTTTTAGTTTCTTCCTGCTTGATTAAAAATGAGTATACACCGAATCCAAGGACCGCAAGTAAAATTATAAGCCCTACATATCGTTTTATGTTATCCATGATTTTCTCTGTTTTTTTTAGTTCCTGTTTATGATAGTTGACTATCTCATTTTTACTTTTAATTGTTTCTCATTGAAATCGATAACCGTAAAGTCCTCTGTTTCCGCAAGAACCTTTTCGAGGCCCCGGGAGAGTTCCTCGTAGTTGCCGGCGGTCTTGTATACAATTCTTCCCGGCTGGTTCAGTACGTGATCAGTTCCTATTTTAAAGCCGATGGTGTGGATGATCACCGGGCTTGCATTGAGAACCATATCGACAGAATTTTTCAGAAGGCTTGAATCGGTTGCCTTCCCGTCAGTAATGATTACCAGGTTGTAATCCCCGTATCCAAGCTGTGATTTTGCCTGGGTTTTTATTTTACCGAAGGCTTCTTTTACTGATCTTCCCAGGGGAGTTGCTCCTCCTGCAGTTATTTTATCTACTTTGTTTTCGATGATTTTTTTTGCAGAACCGAGCTTGGCCCGCTCTGAAGTGCCGCGGCTGTCAAAGACATACAGACCGATATTAGATTCTTCAGGTATTGCCTGAATGAATTTTTTCAATGCCCTTTTTGCAACAGAAAGTTTTTCTCCTTTCATGCTGCCTGAACCGTCAAAGATAATATAAAAGTTTTTTCTTGAGACTTCTGTTTCGGGACTTACCGCGTCAATAGCACCAAACCAGGATATCCTGGGCCTTTCTTCTTCTATATGAAATCTTCCTGCCGATTCCCCGGTTTTTTCTTTTTTTCCACATGCGGTGAATATCAGGAGCATCGTACAAAGAGCAATGGTATATTTCATAGTCATTCTCCTTCGTTTTAGAGAGGTTTAAAGACCTCTTCCTCTGCTTCAACCTGCATGATTTTAAACTGGACACGCATGTTTTTTCGCCACTCATCTTTTGATTTTGGTATACTGTATTTCGGAGATGAAATTCCCTGCCCGATGACCGTAAACTGGTTCTTGTCAATAGTGATTCCCCGTGAACGGGCAAATTTTACTATTTCATCTCTTACTGAACTGGCCCGGCTGTAGCTGAGATTCTTAGCCGCCTGGCGGATTTTTTTCAACATTACCTGTCCGGCACCTTCCTTTTCTTTTCTCAGGTAGCCCATGGGATCAGAATGTCCTACGACAGTGATGATGGCTCCGCCGTAAGTCGATGCCATATCGATGACCCGTCCAAATTCAGCGCTGTATTGATCTGCGGTGAAAATGCTTTGATTTGGCTGGAAGAATATTTCAAATGAAAAGAGGGATGAACCGCTTCTGGTACTGAGTTTTTCTGCAACAGCCTGAACCTTCCCGGGGTCAAAACGTGAAGCCTCAACCTTTGAGGCGTATCTGAGACCCGTTTTCAGTTCATCATAATTCCACGATGCTATGTCAACGGGAGATCGTCGTGAAATCAGTCCAAAGGCGATAAGGGATGACTGAATCTCTGCAATGAGGCGCTTTGCGCTTCGTGGATACCGGGTGTCGGCCATAAATCTTACATTGCCGTTATAACCCGCCATCTCGGCATCAGCATACATGCCCTTTACATCTTCTGTTGCCCCTGAGTCATCGAGAAGGAGCTTTCCCCCGATAGAGAGAAGGGTGTTGTAATCACTCCCGGACCCTGCTTTAAAGAGGTCTTTTACTTCCTCCTCAGCCTTCAAAAGGGTCTGTACGAATTTTTTTACTTTTGCGCGGTTCTTGTCATAGTAATCTTTCCGTACCGCGTAGACATCGGAAATAATCCTGTTGGCTGTTTTCGTGGAGAGAAGAATGCGGGCACCCTTTACCGAGTCTTCAGCCCCGGTACCTGTTGATCCGTTTGATGTGAGAGCAAGGGCATCGGGAATGATAACCAGTGCGGCGTCAATATTCCCCTGGTAGAGTTTTGCCATCGGTGTGTCTCCCTTCGGCCCCAGGAGGTCTTTTGTCCAGACAATGTTGACATCTGACGGGGCGAGGCGGGCGTCAGAGAGAAGCTTCATGAAGTAATCTACATGGGGGCCGTAATTCTGTATGGCTACAGTTTTGCCCTTTAGGCCGGCCACCGAGTTTATTCCCGGTTTTACCACAAGGGCATCACCCCCTGCTGACCATGAGTGCTGGTAGATTATAACAGGCCGTGTGCGGCTGCTGGCGCTTAATTTTTCTGAGGCCATGTTGATCATGCCCATGGTTCCCCGAAGGTAGACAATAGTGCCCTGAATGAACATGTCGACCTGCTTTCTGAAATCATCTTCCCTGAAGAGTTCAATGTTCAGACCCTGCTGATCAAAGAGTGATCCTTTGATGGTCTTCCCACTGGTGCCGTTAGCGTAGATGTTTACCAGGTCGGCGGTCGAGAGGATCAGGGGTACCTCGGTGGTGTCGCCGCTGACGAAGTCTCCGGTCTTCACATTGTCTGATGCTGACTCGGCGTTTTCTTTCTTTGTGCATGAAGAAAAAATAGAAAACGATAATAACACAATGATGATCAGGCAGTTCTGCAGGGTTATTCGTTTCATGACACTATCCTTAATTTTATTATGTGATGACGACTGTATATTATACCTTATGCAGGAAAATTTCTTTTGTCAAATAAAATGTTTAAAAGACGGGGTGAGGAAGAGGAAGTCGTAGCGGTTCCTCTTCAAAAGGCTTTCCTGTAGTGCTGTTATTTCTTCCTTTCAACCTCTGCGAGAGTCTGGAATGAGTCAGGGTGCTGAAGGTTGAAATCTACTGTATGCTGCAGCTCGGAAGGATCAAATCCCTCGTGGCGTATCCGGGAAATCAGCTGGTTGAACTCAGGGCTCTCTTTTACTTTTGTTGAAGATGCCTTTTCCTGTGTCCGGTAGTCCGCAACAATTCGGGCGCCCCGATCAGGACTGTCGCCCCGGCCGTCGGTGAAAAACTGGGAAAGAACAATGATGCGGGTCCCGAGAAAAACCGCCTCTTCAAGGTCATGGGTGACAAAAAATATCGTCATACTGGATTCTTCCCATATTTCAAGAATAAAGACCTGCATGTCTTCCCGGGTTCCCGGATCAAGGGCCCCGAAGGGTTCATCCATGAGAAGAATGCGGGGCCGCATAATCAGTGCCTGGGCAATGGCGACACGCTGCTGCATACCACCGGAAAGCTCATGGGGATACTTGTGGCCGTGTTCTTCCAGGCGTACCCGCCGCAGAAATTCATGAGCTTCTTTTTCAATCTGCTGAAGCTTTTTTTTTGACTTAAAAAAACCAAGCTCAAGTTTTTTCCCCAGGGAAACATTTTCAAGCACGGTGAGATGGGGGTAGAGGGAATAACGCTGGTAGACGATTCCCCGCCGTGTGTCGGAAAAGCCTACCGGTGCACCGAGAAAATGTATCCTTCCCTTTGAGGGAAGCTCCTGGCCGAGGATGAGACGGAGCAGGGTTGATTTGCCGCAGCCGCTGGGACCGACAACCGTAACAAATTCGCCTCCCGTTACTGAAAGGTCTATGTCGTCAAGGATCGTTCTGGTGCCGTATTTTTTATATACGTTTTCCAGGTAGAGGAGATTGTCCTTTAGTTTTTTCATCAGCAGGTCCTATTTATTCTGTTCCAGGTACCAGGAGTAGCGCCTGGCAATGAGTTTTTTCAGCAGGTAATCAATGGTAAAGCCGAGAAGGGTGATGATGATCACGTAGGGAATTATAATATCCATTGCCAGATAGCGCCGAACAAGAAAAATCCGGTACCCGAGGCCGTTTGTCGAGGCAATGGCCTCTGAGGCGATGAGAAAAAGCCATCCCGCCCCGAAGGAGAGACGGGTCGTGTCAATGAGCCTGGGAAGAACCTGTGGCATGATAATTGAGTAGGTGGTCTGAAACTGACTTGCTCCCAGGGTCAGCGCCTTGGTGATCTGCTCCCGGGGGATTTTTTTTGTCGAGAGATAGATGTCCCGGCAGATCAGGGGAAAAGTCCCGATAAAGATAAGTACCACCTTTGCCAGCTCATCAACACCGAAGGCTATGAAAAGAATCGGCAGAATTGCCAGGGGTGGTATGATCGAAACTACGGTGACGAAGATTGCCGACAGGGACTCAAAGCCGGGAAAGAGCCCCATGTTAATGCCGATAATCAGACCCAGGAAGGAAGCTAAAATCATGCCGATGAAAAGACGTATCAGGCTCGAAGAGGTATCAGAGAAAAGAAGATATTCTTCAGTTTTCGGATCAGCTTCAAAGGCCATGCGGTGCATCGCCTGGCCCATCTGGGTTATGGTTGGAAGTATTTTATCCCGGGGGTTCTCCCGATGCCTGACATGAGAGACCGTCATATAAAGGGCGATGCAGAGTATAAAAGGAAGAATTTTCAAAAAGACCTGCAACGCCCCTGAGGGGCTCGCGTGGAGCCCCAGGAAACGTGGATTTTTTCTTATCACCGAACGCCTCTTTTTACAGTTTACCGTCAGCAGCCATCTGCATGTAGGCGTCATTAAAGCGAAGTTTGATGTTCTTCTGGCTTCCCATAACGGTTCCGTCGGGGAACTGGATGCCGACAAAATCCTTTGACTGGGCTCCCTGACCGAAAAGCCCCTTGTCAAAAGAGAAGGTTCTGACATATTCCATGGTTTTTTTCAGTTTCTCAGCCCTGGCAAAGGAAGCGGCTTTTTTTGCCCCGTAGAACATTGCAGTTGTTTTCAGCTGGGCTACAAATTCAGCGTCAGTGGCCCCGGAATTTTTTGCCATGTACGCAATGGCTTTTTTGTTTTTGCTCTTGTCTTTAAGAATCTCCATTGTTTCGTACCAT
>CAZPEK010000166.1:0-5006 GCA_964585555.1 uncultured Leptospirales bacterium
AGTCAGCACTGCGGCCCCCGAAGAACTGAAGGCCCTTTTAAAAGAACTGCTCCCGGGAGTCCGTGAACAGGGAAAGGGCCTCTCTACCCTGGGTACCCCGATACTGGTTAAAAACATCAATAACTCAGGGCGCCTCGGTACGCGAAACAACCAGAAAGAAACCTTTGATAACTTTGAGGCGATCAGCGGTGAGACCATTGCCGAAAAGCACCGGACTAAGCATGTGGCATGCCGCGGCTGTCCCCTCGCCTGCGGTAAAATGGTATCGGTCTCTGAAGGTGAGTTCACGGATAAAGAGGTCAAAATGCCTGAATACGAGACCTTATATGCCATCGGCTCAATGCTTGAGAACAGCCACCTTCAGTCTATCTTCAACACCAATCATCTCTGCGATGAACTGGGACTCGACACTATCAGCTTCGGTGTCACCGTTGCCTTTCTCACCGAATGTGTCGAGAAGGGACTGATCAGTAATGATGTTCTCGAAATACCGCTGGCCTTCGGAGATTTCTCACGGCTTCCTGAAATCACTAAAAAGACCGCTGTAAAGGAAGGAAGACTCGGCGAGCTCCTTGCCATGGGAAGCCGACGCCTGGCTGAGGAAATAGGCCAGACAAGCGAAAACTTCCTTTACCATGTCAAGGGCCTTGAGATCGCGGGACACAGTGCCCGGGGTGTCCGCACCATGGGGCTCGCCTACGCGACGGCAACCCGGGGGGGAAGTCACCATGATGCCCGGCCAGACTACCGGCCTACGGATAAAGACCCGGGGTTCGATGGTCTTCCCGCCTATATTATAGAGAGCAATCATGCGACAGCAGTGGGCGATTCACTGGTCATGTGCCGCTTTCTCTCAGAGCGGGCTTCGGGACGTATTATAGAAGATAACCTTCTGCGCCTCATTAACCTGGTTACGGGTTTTGATCTTACCCTTGATGAACTCAATGCAATTGGAGAACGGATTTATAATCTCGAACGGCTCATCAATACAGAACGGGGCATCACCCGGAAAGACGATACACTTCCTTTACGGGTTCTTAATGAGCCGATACCTGAAGGCCCCCTGAAAGGGCGAAACATTTCAGCGGAGGAGCTCAAGGGGCTCCTTGACGACTATTACCGCCTCCGGGGATGGAGCAATGACGGGATTCCGGGAGAGGAGAAGCTGAAGGAGCTTGGACTTGTGTGAAGAAGAATTCCGGAATATTTGAAGGCGGACGTGTTTCCGACGTTTTTTCTTTGAAGGCGCGAAAGCGTTTTCGCGCCTTCATATTGGAACAATACTCGTCTTCAATAATTGCAAAGCCCGCCTTCACTTCCTTACAATCAATACTTCGGCGCGCCCCACATTTTAAGCACCTTGATCATTACCAGTGAAACAACCAGCAGCGCCACGTGAGCCCCGATTACCAGCCAGAGGCCCCAGTCCCACCACACCGGCGCGTTGACCAGAATCATGCTGGCGACAATTATCGGTGCCACAACAACATTCATCAGGCCGATTTCAAGGGCAACGGGGGTACGGAATTCCGGGTCAACAACCCTGAGGAGCAGTAGCCCCGTGGAAACCGTACCGGTACAGGTTCCGAAAATAGCCATGGTCCGCTCAAAGTTCAATGTATCGATGCGCTTCCCGAGATAGAGAATCACCAGGGTAGTAAGAACAGCGGCGACAACAGACATGGCGGCTATCGGTAAAATATACTGCCATACCACCACCAGCTGAATCGCCATGATGGTTCCGATGATGAGAAAATCAACAGCCCACCCGGTTATCCTTCGCTGGATACCGGGATCAATAATATGCCTGATACCCAGCTTATTCAAAACCATGCGCACGAGAATCGCGTTAATAAGACCAAAAAAGAAGAAAAAACCAAAAAGAGATTTCGCGATATTAGGGGAAGTTATCTTCACCAGTCCCCATGTTACCGCATAGGTTAAAATATACACCAGGCCGATGAGAGCCATATGAAGGGCAAGAGTCTCAACGTTTCCAGAATGGGTAGTCAGTTCTCCCGCCTTTTCTTTTTCCTGGTCTTTTGAAATTATGCCGGTCAAAAGGTCTTCGGGATGTACCGTCGATTTCACAACCGGAAGTCCCTTCTTAACACCCCAGCGAATCAAGGGGATACCGACAAAAAAGGCAATAAGAAAACCGATTGCCGCAAAAGTAAGCCCGATGGTTGAGGCATTTTGAAAACCAAACTGGGTCTCCCATACCTGCCCGAAAGAAAGAGCCTGTCCCGGGCCTTCGGTAAATCCGAGGGGAATAAAGAGTCCGAAGGTTTTAAAAAGCTTCACCCCAAAGAGACCAAAAAGCATCACAAAAAGACAGCCCACAATTGCCTGAAGTGATATGGTTACCCCTTCGATCATTGCCATCCATGATGCCCCTTTGAAAATACTCTTTGTTTTGTCTTTCTGGCCGTCATTATCCTTGTTATAGGTAAGGCCAATGGAAATAAAAGAAACAATAAAGAAATGATAGACGAAGGCTTCAAAGGTTTTCGCCTCAAAGGGAATAATTCTCATACTTTCATGGGCATTCCCCAGGTTTAATACTATCATCCCCAGGAATCCCCCGATAATACAGCTGGGAATAAAAAAGTTCTGGAAAAACTTGACTTTAGCTCTTAAGAATATTCCGATGAGGAGACAAACCGCCATGGTACCGAAGGCAAGAAAGGGTTCAAAGGGAAAAGGTGTCTGCATGTAAATTCCTCCATGTTCAGTCTTTTTCTTTTTTCAACCATAGAGACGCGAAAGCGCTTCCGCCTGCGGGCCTATAGAATAATAGACCATAAAAACTTCCACGCAAGAAGAAAAAAAGAAAATAGCTTTAAAGAAGCTCAATAAGCAAAGAGGCAGTGCATAATAATGAATTTTGTTTCACCATAGCGAATTTTTCTTGCAGATTTATTAAAAAGATGTAAGAATAACCGGAAATTATTCCTTAACCTTTTCCGATGACAATTAAATCTCTGGGAATTGTGCAGGGTCCCCACAACCGCCTGAGAGGATATTGCAGGAAAAAAAGCATTCAATCGACTAACAGGAGTAAAATCAAGAATCCCGGGAGGAATCATGCACTCTGCGATCTGGATAATTTTTTTCATTACCTTTCCGATTTTCATTATGTATCTCTGTGGCAAGGTTGAATTACTCGATAAAATCGGCGCCGTGGTTCTCTGCTATGCCGCGGGTATTATTGTCGGCAACCTGGGTTTTTTTCCGAAAAATATACTCTCGGTTCAAAACACCATGACTTCCGCATCCATTGCCCTGGCGCTTCCCCTGCTATTCTTTTCTATAAACCTGAAGCGCTGGTCCCGCCTTGCGGGCAAAAGCCTGGTTTCGTTTTTTACCGCAATAGCCGCGGTACTGGTTTCCGCTACCACAGCAATGCTTATCTTTAAATCAAAGGCCCCGGAAACATGGAAGGTTTCCGGTATGCTTATCGGCTGCTACACCGGGGGCACCCCAAACCTTGCTTCAATCGGTACAGCCCTGCAGGTAGATCCGTCCCAGTATGTTGCGGTCCATGCCTCGGATGTTTTTGTCGGGGCATTTTTTCTACTCCTTGTCATCACCGTTCTGCCGAAGCTTCTGGGACTTTTTCTTCCCCCCTTCTCTCTGAGCGGCAATGATGATACCGGCACAGTAGAAGATTCAGGTTTCGAAACACATTTTGATGGATTTTCAAAGCAGCACATAAAGCCCCTTGCGGGAGCCCTGGTGATTGCATTTCTCTGCGTCGGCATCGGAGTTGGGCTTTCAGAAATTGTTCCAAAGGATATATCAATGGTGGTCGCCATACTGACCATTACAACCCTGGGAGCCGGGGCTTCTTTTGTTTCAAGAATAAGAAATATCGAATATACCTTTCAGCTGGGCTATTATATTATTCTGGTCTTTTCTCTTGTTGTCAGTTCAATGGCTGATGTGAGCCGGCTGATAGACACGGCACCGGTGATGATCGCCTATGTTGCGGCAACAGTTTTTGTTGGAACCCTGGTGCATGCCCTTCTCTCTTTTATCTTTCACATTGACCGGGATACTCATATAATAGTTGCGATTGCCCTTGTTCTTTCGCCTCCCTTTGTACCCATGGTTGCCGCTTCATTAAAAAACAAGGACATTGTCGCAACAGGCATTTTCATCGGAATACTCGGGTGGGTCATCGGCAATTATCTCGGGATCAGTTACGCGTACCTGCTTAAGAATTTCTTTTTTTAGAAAAGTATTCTTCTCTGTAATTAAAAAGGGCCACCGGCCGAAGAATACTTATACCGTTCCATAACTTTATGTCGGCCACCCCCGGAAGGGGTTTATAAGCTTATAGACCCCTTCCGGGGGTGGCGAGGTCCACACTCATGTTCTCAACAAGATGACCTTGCCGGGAGGGGCCGGGGGCGGGAGGCATTAAACACTACTGCTGCATCCACAACCTGACCAGCCTCGCCTCTTCATAGGTAAAGCTGTTGTTCCCCGCTTCGACAATTTCCCGCAGGTAGGATGTCTTCATTGTTTCAAAAAGCCCCTGGATGATTTCTTTTTTGTCTTTTGAAACATGAACTGAAAAATCAATCTTCCGCCCCTCTGCAGCCAGTTTTGTAATGTGAGCTACAATCGTGCCGGGAGTCAACTCCCGTTCCGCGGCAATTTCGAGAAAAGACTTCCCCGCGTCAAGCAGTGCCATGGTAATTTCCCTGGTCTCAGATTTTTTGTTGAAGGAAGATTTTTTCTTCCTTACCGTGGTTGCCCTGTACTGCTCATCAACCCCCGGGTTTTCAGCAAGAAATTCAGCAATGGCGTTAAGAAACATATTTCCGTATTTCATAAACTTTGACTGGCCCACACCGGTAACATTGAGCATTGAATTTTCATCAACGGGAAAGGCCCGGCTCATTTCGTGAAGGGTCCGGTCAGAGAATACTACAAAGGGAGGGACATCTTCCTTCTCTGAAATATCCCTTCGAAGCCCTTTCAATATCGCAAAAAGT
>CAZPEK010000166.1:5018-8165 GCA_964585555.1 uncultured Leptospirales bacterium
CAGCACCTTTCTCAGCTGTTTCCCTGCTGCCGGCTTTATGCATCATTTCGAAAGATCTGTTGCCCATCAGGAGCTCTTTCCCCGAGGTGCTGATCACCAGGGAAGGCCTGAGGCTGTCGGTCTGAAGAATATGCTTATCCGCAAGAAGGGCATCAATAACCTCACGCCAGTAGCTCTTATCTTTGTGCCTGCCGGCGCCCCAGGTTTTAATTTCATCATGTTTGAATTTCTTTATACGCGCGGTTTTTGCCCCCCGCACAACATCGACAATATGAACAGCCCCGAAGACCTGGTCGGTACGGGCGATGGCAGAAAGAATAATCCGCGCATCTTCTGTAGCATCAACCTGGTCAAAGGTTCCGGTACAAACATCGCAGGAACCGCAGTTTTCCCGGACATACTCTTCATCAAAATAATTCAAAAGCGTTTTTCTTCGGCATGCCCCTGAAGTCACCAGACTCACCATACTGTTTAACTTATCCATGGCATTTCTTTTTTCAGCTTCTTCTTCTATCTGGTTAATGAAATATTTGATTTTCGGAATGTCGCCGCGGCCGAATAAAAGCAGGCAGTGTGAGGATTCGCCATCACGCCCCGCCCGGCCTGTTTCCTGGTAATAGCCTTCAATATTTTTCGGAAGATCGCCGTGGATGATATAGCGTATATTAGACTTGTCGATTCCCATACCGAAGGCGATAGTCGCCACGATAACATCGGCCCGGTCCCGGTTGAAGCTCTCCTGGTTGTCCCGGCGTACCGACTGGTCAAGGCCCGCGTGATATGGCAATGCATTGACGCCCTGCTGCTGTAAAAATTCAGCCGTCTCTTCTACGCTTTTTCTGGTGGTCCGGTAGACGATTCCCGATTCACCGTTATGCTTTTTAACAAAGTCAAGTATCTGTCCCTCGGCATCACTTTTTGAGGCAACCTCGTAGAAAAGCTCAGGCCTGTCAAAGGAAGCCCGCACCTTAAAAGCCGAATCAAGACTCAGACGGTCAATTATATCTTCCTGAACCTTTTCTGTTGCCGTGGCAGTAAAGGCGGCCACAGGAATACCGGGAAAAAGAGTGCTCAATTGTGAAAGGAAAAGATAATCAGGCCGAAAGTCATGGCCCCACTCTGAAATACAGTGGGCCTCATCAATGGCAAAAAAAGATATGTCAGCTTTTTTCAGCCGGTCGGTAAAACCGGGAACAGCAAAACGCTCCGGTGCGATATAGAGAAGGTCAAGCTTTCCCCGCTCAAGGTAATCGTAGATTTCAAGAATCTCGATAGTATCAAGTGAGCTGTTGATAAAGTCCGCGGAAAGGCCAGTAGCCTTTGCAGCGTCAACCTGGTCTTTCATCAGGGCGATCAAAGGGCTCACGACTATGCAGGTCCCCTTCATCAAACGGGCCGGAAGCTGGTAGCAGAGGGATTTACCGCCCCCCGTGGGCATGACAGCAAAGACATCCCTTTGGGCCATAAGGGCTTTTATAAGATCTTCCTGGTTATCTCTGAATTCTGAGAATCCGAAAATATCCTTCACTTCCTTTTTTAAAGAATAGATGGACTGTTCTTCTGATTCATGAACCCTGTTGTCTGTTGTTGTTTCAGTCATCTACGGCTCCCCCTGTTCTGTTCTCTTATGGATATAAACGAATTGGGGTGTCAAAACATTAAAATTTTTTTTCTAAATAGCCGTATCTTCCGTCTGCCGGTCCTTAAATGCGACGAATGCAATCGTCGCCTTTAAGGTCTGGCTGCCGTCAACCCGCCCCCCGGCTCGATTATACCTGCGATTTTTACAGAAGCAGGGACCTCGCCACCCCCGGGAGGGGGTTTAACACCTTTAGTTTACTGAGACCTGCAGACAGCAGGTCCACAGACGAGGGATTCAAAGGGCGACTCATGCTTGACAAAACCGGCAGGCTGTTATACAACATTTCATCATACAGGCTGCCTGCCTTGCAAAGGAGAACTCAATGAAAAAGAAACTCTACAAAGCACTGATAATCTATGCCATCGGTTTTCTGATATTTTTTATTTTCCGCATGATATACGGATATGCTTCATATCCCGTCACCCCGACCCGAACCGGTTTTATTCAGCAGGAAGAAAGAGACCAATCTATCCGCAACTACGCCAGCTCAAAAATAAAGTATAAAAAGGAAGGTCACGCCACCCAGATGGTAACGGTAGACCAGAAATATGAACGGGTTGCCGACTTGAAGTCCCTGAGCAGTAATTTTGACGATGACGAAAAAAAATGCCGATCAGCTATTAAAAAACATAAGGCCCTTATTCAGTATGAGGGGAAGTCAGGGCTCAAGGGCAGAAGGGTCCTCAAACTGGCTATAGGCGTCGACCCTGACCGTTTTGATCAAATGGCTGCAGAAATAGAAAAGATCGGAGAAATCATTTCTAAAAATATCACCAAGCTTGACAAGACCAATGAATACAAAGACCTCAACGCGAAAAAGAAATCCCTTTTCAAAACCCGCCAGGCCCTTCTTGGCTTAAAAGGAAGGGGCGGTAAGATCGATGAGTTCATAAAACTTGAAAACCGCATCCTCGCCATTGAAGATGAAATCCAGAAGCTGGGCGTCCGCCTCGGTGAATACGATTCTGAAAATGAATTCTGTACCATTAAATTCAGCATCAATGAAAGCCGGGCAAAATCAGAAATATCCTTTCTTCACCGGATAAAAGTCGCTCTCGAATGGGCAATCTCATGGTACATGCTTGCAACCTTTCTCGCCCTCCTCGGCACGGGAATGCTTCTCATGGTTCTGGTTCTGGCGGAAAAGCTTGGGATCATCAAGAAGATTCTTGAGAAGGTTGAGTAACACAGCACCATGGAAATGATGGATTCAGCAAAGATGCTGGCAGGTTTTCTTCTTATTACAGCACTCAGTGCCTTATTTGCCTTCGGGGAACGCAAAAAAGAAGAAATGCATTTTCTCTCCCGAATAGTACTAATCTATGACGGAATAGTTATTGCTGCTCTTGTCGTACTTGCAGTTATACGGGTATCTTTGCCCGCAGGGGTCTATGTTTCCCTGTTGATAATTCCCTGGCTGCATCTGCTGGCCGGAAGAATTGCATCCTTCATGAAGGATGATGAACCAGAGTGATATTATGAAAACTGAAAACAGCATCTACAAA
>CAZPEK010000167.1:0-4320 GCA_964585555.1 uncultured Leptospirales bacterium
ATCTTTCCATAGTACGCCTGAACCTGAAGGAAAATGATACGAACGCGGAATTCCTGATTGACGCTGAAAAGGCCTCTCTTCGGGCAAAGGATTTAACCAGCCAGCTTTTAACTTTTTCCCGGGGGGGGGAACCGATCAAGGTTGCCTCTTCAATTCAGAAGATAATTATTGATGCTGCTTCATTTGTTCTCACTGGTTCTTCAGTTACCTGTACCTTTGATTTTCCCGATGACTTGTGGTATTCTGTTATTGACCGGGGACAGATCGGCCAGGTGATACAGAATTTCGCTATCAATGCCCGGCAGGCAATGGCCGATGAAGGAAGGGTTGTTATATCAGCAAAGAATGTTGTCATAGACGGGGTGGAAGGCCTTGAAGCGGGGCGGTACATAAGGATCACCGTAGAGGATACCGGGCCCGGAATTCCGGAGAATATACTCGACAAGGTCTTTGATCCCTTCTTCTCAACCAAGAAAGAAGGCAATGGTCTCGGCCTTGCGGTTTCGGCTTCTATTATACGAAAACATGGCGGAAGTGTAACCGTAGAATCGATTCCCGGGAAAGGAAGTATCTTTGAGTTTTTACTTCCCGCCACCAGTGAAAAACCGATGGAGCAGGTGTCCCGTAAAGGTCACGGTTCTTTTAAGGGGCTCCGGGTACTGCTGATGGATGATGATAATGTGGTGCTTAAGGTGGCGACAAGCATG
Organism: uncultured Leptospirales bacterium; assembly: GCA_964585555.1. Classification (GTDB taxonomy): domain Bacteria; phylum Spirochaetota; class UBA4802; order UBA4802; family UBA5550; genus CAZHNW01. Next base: position 708 of record CAZPEK010000167.1, read on the forward strand.
CTTGCCCGTCTTGGCTGTGAAACCCTTGTCGCGAAAGATGGAGAACATGCAGTCAGTATCTATAACAGGGAAAAAGAATTGCAGCGTCCCGTGGATGTTGTGATAATAGACCTTACGGTTCCCGGGGGCATGGGAGGAAAAGAAACTATTGAAATCCTCAATCAACTTGACCCCTCGGTGTGCGCTATTGTGTCGAGCGGCTATTCAAATGATCCAATTATGGCAGATTACCAGGGATACGGCTTTAAGGGCTATATCGTGAAACCTTACAAAATAGAAGAGGTTGAAGATGCTCTAGCCACGGCCCTGGCAAAAAAGGAGAGCTGATGAGTTTCCCGGGTATTTACAGGCTGCAGTCTATCGGTATTATTCTGCTTATTTCTTTTTTTATTCAAGTGCCTGTTTCACCCTCTGGGGTCAGCAGTGTTATCCTGGCGTCATTTTCTTCGGATCTGGCGGATCAGACCGCTTCGGTGAAACAGAATATCCAGCTTGCCAGTGATAAGCTGGATGGGGCGGTCATCTCTCCCGGGGATATTTTTAACTTTAATGATACTGTCGGCGAAGGCAACGCGGTGAACGGCTTTGTTGACGGGGCGGTGCTTTATCGAGACGGTATTCGGATGGAACCGGGAGGCGGTCTCTGCCAGGTATCCTCTACTGTATTCAACGCAATGCTGATGGCGGGCTTCAGGATTGTTGAGCGGCATCGCCATTTTCAGCCCGTTACCTACGTTCCCCTGGGGCTTGATGCTACAATCAAATACGGTAAAAAAAATCTTCGGATGAAAAATACCCTTAAGCAGCCGGTTACCATTAGAATCAGTATGAACCAGAAGAGCCTCACCGCCATTATCATGGGCCGGCACAGGGAACGATTTACGTATGTAGTAGAAACAGACCAGGAAGAACTTTCACTTCCTTTTCAGGAAAATGAAGAGAAGGGAAGCATCAGGCCGGGAATGAACATCTATATATACCGAAAAAAAATGAAGGGTGACCGGGTAGTCGAACGTTTTCTCATCTACCGGGATTTTTATCGCCCTGTGTACCTGAAATAATGGTCCCGTGAAAACAGCTAAGACTATCGTAATTATAATTTTATTGACCGCGGGAACAGCGCTTTTCCCCGGCAGCTCTGATGAGTGGCTGAAACAATGGAAAGACTTCAGGGGAAAGCAGGGAACCCGGCTCATAGACTGGCTTGAAAAAGAAGCCCAGATAATTATGGGGGGAAGTCAAAGGCCCACAGATTTCCGGGGCCCGGTTCCTGAATACTACGGACGGGTAGGGATATTCATAACATTTCTGAAAGATGGAAAAGTCCGGGGGTGTTTTGGCGCCTTTCATCACCGGGGGCACCGTTTCAGCGATACGGTACGGCAGTACCTGAAAGGGGCATTGAGAAGTGATCCCCGTTACCCGCCCCTGGGTATTGAAGAACTTGATGAATGTGAAGTAGTTGTGACCATCGCGTCACTCCCTGCAGCAATCGAAGGGGTTGAAGCCATAGATCTTGAACGGTACGGTATACTTTATCGATACAGTGACGGTTCCCTCGGAGTCATTGTACCGGCTGAAGTGAGAACTGTTGAGTACCTTAAAAAAACTGCTGAGAGAAAAGAGGTCCTGTCACGTTTCTCTTTCAGGGCCGTTACAATACGGAAATAATATTTACAGTATACATGATGAGACCAGCAACAATGAGAGGAAAAAAATGAAAAATATTCCAGTGAAGGCCATACTTTTTGCGGCACTAGCCGCGACCATTGCCTGTTCAAGTACGGGGGTTAAGACCCTTGATGATGGGCGAAAAGTCTATAGCGGGGGCTCGAACAGTGATCTAAAGGCAGAATCCATTCTTGAAGGCTATGTATCTAATCAGACAAACAGGAAGGCAGTCAGTAACGCCCGTGTTGAAGTCAAGAATGCCAATATGGGTATCGGCTACTACCTTGTAAAAACAAACAGCCGGGGAAAATACCAGATAAAGAATTTTATTCCCCATGTCCGTTATGTGATGGAAGTAACGGCACCCGGTTATGTATCCTATAAATCAACCGGTACCATATCACCGGGAGAGCGGGATGTGTATCTTGATCCCGAGGCGGTACTTTCTGGACTGGTCTCCGATTCCTCCGGGAAACCCATTAAAGGGATAGAAGTAAAACTGAACCAGGGGAGCAGGTACAGTTATTACAGCGGCAGCCGGCGTCCTCTTTTTACGGTTACCGATGCACAGGGAAACTACCGCTTTGATAAACTTGTCCAGGGACGTTATTCCGCTACTTTCAGCGGAAAGGGGTACATCCCTGAAACGGCGCGCCTGAAAAGACTTCGCCAGGGTGAGCCCTTTAGTCTTCCTATGAAGCTCTTCAAGCCTGCGGTAATCACGGGAAAAGTGAAAATCAGCGGCCTGGACATACCTGCGCGAAACATTAATGTGAGTGCCCGGGGACGGGTTTCCCATTCTGTGAAAACCTACCAGGATGGTACCTACCGGCTTGAAGAGTTGAAACCGGGATATTATGACTTGAAGCTTTCTCACCAGGGATTTTTCAGTATTGAACGTAAAAAAGTATATGTGGCAGAAGGCCGGGTCATCAGCGGTACTGATTTTACCGTGAAGGCAAAGAAGCCTGAAATAAATGTTTATTCGTATCGTTACACCTTTGTTCCGGGTAACGCCCTTTCCTTTAACCTGAGGACTTTTCGTCTTGAAAAGGTGACCGCGGCGGTCTACAGGGTTCCCCTTGAAGTCTTTGTCCAGGGGAAGTCTGATCCCGATACGATTGATCCGGGGGCTTCAAAATTTAAAAAAGTAGCTTCCTGGGATGAACCGATTAAAAATTTTCAACCCTACCAGTGGCGATACCAGAACCTGGTAATAAAGACGCCTCTTTCAACGGGGGGATACTGTCTTGAAGTGAAGGGGGCGGGACGTGTCATAAGCCGAAGGTATTTTACCGTGACCTCTGTCGGGGCTGTTGTCAAGCGTTCCCGCGGCCAGGTATTTGCCTATGTAACAGATCTTGTTACCAATAAGCCGGTCAGTGACGCCAGTATTGTTGTCTTTGACGCCACAACCTACAAGGGAACAGGGCAGTACCGTAAGAAAACCTATAAAAAACCGAATAAAATCGAAGACCTTCCCGTAAGAATAGTTCATCGGGGTAAAACCGATGCCCGGGGAATTTACAGCTACCGGCATAAAACCTCGGCCCACCTCTCGGTTCTGGCAATTGGTGGTGATGGAAGTTATGCCATCTGTAATACCGGATCTCCAACCATGTTCCAGCGGGAAAAATATAAGTATTTCATTTATACTGACCGACCCGTATACCGGTCAGGTGATAAAGTCAGCTATAAGATCCTTGCCAAGGAAAGAAAAAAGCATTTTGTTCCCATGGCGGGTAAAAGGATCTACTACAAGATACATAACAGTGACAACGGACGCACCATTAAAAACGGATCGGTTGCCCTTGACCAGTGGGGAACAACCCATGGTTCAATTAAGATTCCAGAAACCGCGGGACTGGGAACTTTCATTATCAGGGCTGGTACAACAAAGAGTAATCTCTACGGATCGGGACGCTTTTATGTAGAACAGTAT
>CAZPEK010000167.1:4330-8140 GCA_964585555.1 uncultured Leptospirales bacterium
CGGAAAAGGATTACTTTATTAACGGTGATGATGTATCTTTCCGGGTTCAGGCTAAGTATTTTTTCGGGGCCCCCCTCAAGGGAGGCCTGGTGCGGTACCGTTTCTATGAATCCCGTCTCAGGGACACCGACACGAATTACTGGTGGGAAGAATGCGGTAGTTCTTCCTCCTATAACCGGGTGCGTCTTGACGGTGAAAAGTATCTTGATAAAAACGGTGTTATCTCCCTGAAACTCTTTGCGGGCAATTATCCCTATGACCGGGAGATTACCCTTGAGGCTACTGTTATCGATGAGTCCAATGTCAGCATAACGGCTCGTAAAAAAGTTCGAATCGGCAGGGGCGAGTATTACATAAAGATAAATCCGAAGCAGAACTTTTTTGCCGGCAGCGACAAAAAAAAGATAACCATTAAAACCCTGACTCATACCGGGAAAGCGATAGAGGCACCGGTCAAAATTCAGATGTACCGGTATATCTGGAAGCCCTACCAGCGGGTTTATATCCATGAGGGACGTCCCCGTTATGAGAAACGTATAACCACAAATAAAAAGGGAGAGGCTGAAATTGAACTTCCCGCCAAGTTTGCCGACTACGGGGAATATGATATTGTCGCTTCAAGCTTTGACCGTCGCCGCAACCGCATTACCGCCTCACGGGTAATATGGGTCTATAATCCCCTGGGGGGCCGTGTCGCCTCACGTTTCAGAAACCTTGAGCTCTCAGTCAACCAGGATACGTTAAAAGGCGAGGGTACCATCACCGCCCTTCTCAAAAGCCGTTTTTCCGGCGGTTATGTATGCCTTACCCTAGAGGGGCGGGATATCTATTATTCAAAGGTCGTAAAGATGAAGGGGAACGTGATGCCCGTAACCCTGCCGGTAAAGGGGAGCTACGCGCCTAATTTTTACATCTCAGCAATCATGCAGCGTAAACGAGCTCTCTTTCGGTCCGTTAAAAATATTAATATACCGGTAAAGGGAACAACCCTGAAGGTTTCACTAAAACCGGAAAAGCCTGTGTATCTCCCCGGAGATAAGGCGAAGATACAGGTCGTTACCACTGATGGTGACGGCAAACCGGTTGCCGCTGACCTTTCCCTTGCGGCGGTAGATGAGGCAATCTACTCGATACGCCGTGATCACACACCGGCAATGAAGAATTTCTTTTATACAAAAATCTCAAACTGGGTGCTGACCAGTTATTCCTATCCCATCAGCATTCTCGCCGGTGCCGGAAAGGAAGGAAAAATCAAGGTGCGGGAAAAATTTGAAGACACGGCTTACTGGAAGTCCAATGTCAGAACCGACCGGCGCGGCAGGGCAACGGTGTCTTTTACACTTCCTGACAACCTGACAACATGGCGTCTAACGGCTCGGGGTCATGACCTCACGGGACGTGTTGGTGAATCAAAGAAAAAGTTTCTCGTGACCCAGGATCTTATCGCCCGAATCGGCAAGCCCCGTTTTTTTATCGAGGGAGACAGGCTTTCTCTTCTCGGCATCGTTAACAGTAACACAAACCGGGGATTGCCGAAGGTTTCTTCAATATTTAAGGTTGATGGTAAGGAAGTTAAGGCAAGCCGGCAGCGGGCCATCAGTCTTCCTCCCTTCGGCTCTGCCCGAAATATCTACCTGGTTACCGTGCCGGGTAAAAAGGAAAAGCTGGTGCTTCGCTTTGATACAAAGGCTGACGGTTCAGCCCGTGACGCCCTTCGGGTAAAGGTGCCGGTTGAAAAACGGGGTGCCGCCTTCACGCTCTTCGGTCTCGGTGATATGAGCATGAATAAAGTAATCACCCTTGAACCGGTAAAAGGGGGAAGTGACTTTGAGTTTCTTCCTGAAAAGCTCGACATTACTGTCAGTCCGGGGCCTTTGTACAAGATGATTGCCGCCTCGGAATACCTGGTAAAATATCCTTACGGCTGTGTTGAACAAACGATAAACAGCTTTATGCCGGTGATGATTCTTCACCGTTTTCTGCACAAGAAAGATGCCCTTCATCTGGTTAAAGCGAAAGATGTTGCGAAGATCAAAGAGAAAACAGTAAAGGGCCTTCGACGCCTTGAACGTCTCCAGCGTAGTGACGGCTCCTGGGGATGGTTTTCCGGTGACCGGGGCAACGCCTTTTTGACGGGATATGTCATGATTTCACTTTCAAGCGCCATGAACGAAGGGTACACGGTATCAGAAAAGGTCGTGAAGCAGGGACTCGGTGCGGTGCAGCGGATGCTTACTTCCTCTAATATTTCTAATCTGGATGCGAAGGCATATCTTCTCTATGTGTCCTCCCTGTTCGGCAAGTGGAGTTACGATGCCTTTAATTCTCTTCTCAGGGAAAAAAACCCTAATGCCTACCAGCTCTCATTTCTCATCAGGGCTCTTGAGCAGCGGGAGATGATGCAGGTCATCGATTCTCCTGATTCGGTGAAAAATGAAGAATACCGCACAAAGCAGCTTGCCCGTGCCCTTACGGCTCTCAAGAAAAAAGTACAACGGGACACGAAGGGGATCTACTGGAGAAGTCACGGCGCCCAGCGATGGAGCTGGCCCGGGGGACGGGCTGAAATGACGGCCCACGCCCTTGCCGCCCTGGTTGCGGTTAATGATTCCGGCAGTCTTTCTTCCCAGGCAGCCGCGTCCCTGGTGAAGCGAAGCCGAAACAGCCGCTGGACTTCAACCAAGGAGACCGCCACCGTGATGGTCTCACTGACTGATTATTTAAAACAGAGGGGTCTCTCTACTGAAAGGGAGATTGACCTTGCTTTTAAAATTAATGAAAAGGAAGTCGCCACTATTGCCTACAAACCCGCGAATAAAGAACCCGCCACGGTTCTTTCAAAAAGGGTAAAACTTACCGGTCTTGCTCCGGGAAAGGTAATCCGCGTTGAAGCGGCAGGGAAGGCGGCTCCTGATGTGTCTTATGATATATCTGTGTCAGGAACCCTTTATTTTAAGCCCTCAGGTTTTGCATCACTCTTTAAAAGTGAAGACCGGTCTCTGGCTGGACTCTCAAACGGAATATCGCTTTTCCGAAGCTACGCATCACTTCACCGGGTCAAAGACCTCAAGCACCGGGAGTACCTTGTCCCCGGCAGGATGTCAGCCGGAAAAAGAATTGAAGTGGGCGATGAAATGCTGGTGAAAATAAGGTTCAGGGCCAGTGATAATTTTGAATACCTTCTGCTTGAAGATTTTCTTCCTTCAGGTTTTGAAGTGGTAAAAAAATATGCCTATGATATTCATAAGCCCTTTGTCAGGTCAGAGCGGTGGGACAACCGGATGGTTTACTTCTTTACCAATTTACAAAAGGGAAGGGTCTATGAAGTCGCCTATATTATTCGGGCCGAGCTTCCCGGGAAATTCATGGTACGTCCCGCGCGGATGGAGTGTATGTACGAGCCGTCAATTCAGGGCTGGTCGGCTCCCATGATAATTGAAGTAAAGAACAAAGAGTTGATGAAATAGATTCTCTATTCACAGTAAAAAGGGCCGCTGTAAGCGGTCCTTTTTACTGTGTATTTTTTACTGAAAATAAGCTGTAGTAGAAAAGCAGAAATTTTACTGATAAATTTTGAGATCAGATAGAATGGTTCCTATTTTGGGAAAATGTTTATCCTTCGAGGCAATTGAAATATTGTTTTCTAAACACAGGGTAGCGAGTACTACATCCTGAAATGGCGCAGAAAGACCATTTTTTCTGAGTTGGTTAAGATTTTCGCCAACAGAATGCCAGATGGGATCATTTATTGGGAGCCACTCAAAATCATTAATGGCGTCCTGGAGAAGCTGCTTTTCTCGTGTCGAATTT
>CAZPEK010000168.1:0-8134 GCA_964585555.1 uncultured Leptospirales bacterium
AGAAAATTCTCTGCCAGTTCTTCCGCAGCACCTTCAAGACCCCTGACATTTTTAGATTTCAGCTTATCTGCAGAAAGAACCACCCGGTTTCTGATATCTATCAGGCGAAGAGAAACCACAAAGTTATCAAGCTTCATCACCTTGCCGATTACCATGTAATCTATCGAAAGGGCTTTGCCGTACTTAAACGCGCAGGCAGTCTCGTTACAGACTTCGGGCTTCAATTTCTGTTCCTTCAGAATTTCGCCCATTTGATCACGCTCGATAACGGTGAAGCGCCGGCTGCTGATCAGTTCAACCTCAATGATGTCCCTGACAATCTTACCGGTCACCGGGGATACGTTTTCTGTGCTGAAGGGGAGCACGGCGATGCGCTTCTTTTCTGCTCCCGCTGCGGTTGCACAGAGGAAGCAAATCATAACAATGCTTATAATGGCTTTTCTCATGAAGCCTTTCATATAACTGTTTTTATTCATTTTTTTTCCGTATTTTAAAAACCAATTTTTCTACTGAGACCCTGCAGAGATCTCTGAAATGCTCACTGGTCGGGGCGGTAAAATATTCACCCTGAACAGTTTCCCCTGACCGGACTTCGACGATGCGAAGAGAGACAAAGTAGCCTGCCTCTTTATGACGCACACTCCCGACAAGACTGTAGTCGGCCCTGCGGGAATCTCCCGTAAGGCTGAAAAATTTCTGAGACCCAAGAACTGTCCCCAGCTCTTCCTTAACTATTCCAGAAAACTCCCGGGCAAGGGACTGGTCTTTACCGGTTATGCGCAATCCCCTGAAGCTGATCGTTTTTATTCCCGGTAAGACCGCAGTAATTTTTCTCTTTTCATGTACCTTGAGAGTTTCTTCCTTTTCAGTAAAAGCTGTCTTTTCTAATTTTTCTTCACCATTGATCTGCTTTTCCTGGTAGTACTGGTTCACCTTCACTGCTGTATATGTGGCAGGAACCGTAACCCCGACAACAAGAAACGCGGCAGTGACAATTTTTACCCCGCCCAGTGACACCTTGACCCCGGCCCTTGAGAGCAACAGCAGTACCGTGAGACAGAGACTGAAAAAGAGGGTGTATTCATCAACTTCCTTCAATATTTTTTTTAAAAGTCTTTTCTGCACACTGAGTGCCGACTGACGAAAGGGAGCCGGAACCGCATCAGTGAACCGGTAGTGTTCAAGGAGCTCATGAAAACTGTTTATATCATTCACAGCAGTTCCCCCATGTCGTGTATCCCGCGCTCTTTCAGGTTTTTTACAATGCGTTCAACAATTTTTGTGTACCGGTACTCAACCTGGCGTCTCGTGGCGCCCGTGAGCCGTGCCGCCTCGCCGTAACTGTAGGCGTTTATTGCCACCAGTTCAAAGACCCGGCGGTCTTCCTCTTCCTTCACCTCTTCTTTTATCACATCCTCAAGGAGTATTCGCGTATCCCTGAAGCCGTTAACAAATGTCAGGGCGATGTCATTGAAAATATCATCAGGGCTGACATCGCTTTTTTTATTTCTGTAATACTGCATTACCTTGTTTTTTAATGTTCCATAGAGCCACTTTCTCGGGTCATCTACAACTTCGAGATTATTGTAGAGGGCGACAAAAACCTCCTGGCAGATGTCCTCGGTATCAGCAACATTTTTTACCTTCTGGATAACCGCGTTATATACCAGCTGGTAGTACTGCAGATAGAGATTACTCAGTTCTTCTCTTTTTGTATCCTTCATTATCTAACGTTCCCTGAGGTGCCGAAGGGGCACAAAATTTTTTTAAAAAATTTAATTTTTACACCAGCAAAAGGTTATCTACTGTAATCATCAAAATAATTCTTAATTACTGTCCACCATAAAACTAACAGGCGCACATATCTAAATTTCATTGACACAATCTGCTTTTCATGACAAAAATATGACAATAAAAAACTGCCTGCCCCGTAAAATGGAAAAGGTATGAATAAAAAGGAAGTTAAAGCAGTGAGCATCAAAACCACCCCCGGCATCACAGATACATCATCATCGATACAGGGTACAGCAGCACTTCCCGCTGAGGGAAGACGTGACATACTGGACCAGACCCTTGCATCAAAGGGTCCCCTCACATCAACGGCCCGGGTCACCGCCAGGCTCCTCACTGCCGCCGCCTTTACCCTTACCCTGAGTACCGGCGAGGCCAGGGCACAAAAGCCCCCGGAGCAACCTTCAATTATATATATACTGGCAGACGACGCGGGCTACGGTGACGCAGGATGCTACGGCCAGAAGGGCTTTCAGACCCCCAACATTGACATGATGGCACAGAAAGGCATGCTCTTCACAGACCATTACGCCGGCGCCCCGGTATGCGCCCCTTCACGATGCAGCTTTCTCACGGGAAAAACCACGGGCCACAGTAACATCCGGGGCAATCAGGAAATCCTCCCGGAAGGACAGGCACCCCTTGACCCGAAGGAAACAACCGTGGCAGAAATTCTTAAAGAGGCGGGATACCGAACCGGTATCATCGGCAAATGGGGCCTCGGCGCTCCCGGTTCCACCGGCATACCGTCACATCACGGATTTGATTACTTCTATGGCTACCTCTGCCAGCGCCAGGCCCACAGCTACTACCCGGACCACCTGTGGCGTAACAGTACCCGTGAACCCCTTGACGGGAAAACCTATACCCATGATCTGCTGACCGCCGATGCCCTTCAGTTCATCCGGCGCAACAGCCAGCGGCCCTTCTTTCTCTATCTTGCCTATACGATTCCCCATGCGGACCTGCAGGTCCCCGACCTGGGAGAATATGCCGATAAGCCATGGCCCCTTGCAAAGAAAAAATTCGCCGCCATGATGACCCGCATGGACCGGGACATTGGCCGCATCATGAAACTCTTAAAAAAACTCAAACTCACTAAAAAGACCCTGGTCATCTATACCAGTGACAACGGCCCCCATGCTGAAGGCGGGGCGCATCCCCGTTTCTTTAACAGCTCAGGAAACCTCCGGGGAAAAAAGCGGGACCTCTACGAAGGAGGCATTCGTGTCCCCATGGTTGCCCACTGGTCCGGGGTGATACCTGCCGGCATTAAGAGCAGTCATGTCTCCGCCTTCTGGGATATGCTTCCCACCTTTGCTGAACTGGCTGGAAGCCCTGCACCGGTGAATACTGACGGCATATCAATGGTACCGGTCTTAACGGGACACACAGAAAAACAGGGAAAGCACAAAAGTCTCTACTGGGAGTTCCATGAGCAGGGAGGCAAACAGGCCCTGCGGAAGGGGAAATGGAAGGCGGTTCGTCTTGAAGTCCGCCTCAACCCCGACAACCCTCTTCAGCTCTTTGACCTTAACGCTGACCCGGGAGAAAAGGACAATGTCGCCACACACTATCCAGAAATAACAGCACAGATGTCTCGCATTATGTCTTCTTCCCGGAGCGTTAATGAAAACTTCCCCCTTCTCGGGAAAATGGGATACCGGCCGGGACTTTTCCACGCCTGGCTCTTTGCCCTGCCTTTTTTTCTCACCGCGATGTTAACATCACTGGTTGGCCGCGGCGCCAGCAGAAGGGAAAACTGGCGAATTTTCCGACAATCCGCCACTCCGGGAAAAGCCATCCTCGTGGCGGCCTTTCTAACCCATGGCAGTCTCTTTGCCTTTACGGTCTGGCAGCCCCTCTGGTTCGGAACCTGGCGTGAAGACACAGGGCTGGTGCTCTGTATCATTGGCCTGGCTGGCTACCTGGCGGCACGCCTTCACTTCCTTTTCAGAAACCCCGCAACGCTTCCCATTCGGGGTCTTTATCGATTCTCACGAAATCCTTCATTAATTTTTATTATTGTTTTCTGGATCGGCATTTCAATCAGCACCGCGTCAATCCACAGCCTTATAATTCTATTGCTGCTTATCCTTTTAAATCACTGGCGCATACTGATTAAAGAAAAATACTACCTCGACACCTTTGGTGATGCCTTCAGGAGCTACCGAGCCGCGACACCACGCTACCTGGTGTTCAGGGGGTAGCATGCCGATAAAATACAGTATCAGCAAGGGCAGAATTATCATCATCACTCACGGGAACCTGACAACATCTGAAATTGAAGGTCTTTTTCAACAAATCGACAACGATCCGGGATTTCATCACGGCATGTCAGTAATGGCCCTCAACCGGAATGTTCACTTTGACATCACCCCCAATGACGCCCTCCACATTTCCCAGCTAATGCGGTCTCTGCGGCACCGGTTTGAAAAATTTGCCATTGTAGTAGAAAAAAATATTCACTTCGGCTTTGCCCGAATGATCCAGGCCTATTATGAAAACAGGGAACTTCATTTCCGGGTATTCAAAGCAAGAAAAGAAGCGGAAGCCTGGCTCATGGAAATGAAAGAATTATCTGAGAAGGGAAAATAAAAGGTACTTGCCCTGAGACACGGTTCTGCAAATATTTGCACTGTGACCGGGGAAAAATTCTTCCCGGCGCGCGCAAGTCAGACTCTCATTTTTCGTAAAGGAAGTTTACATATGGGCAAAAGAATATTCCCGGTTCTCATCATCTCTATCCTGGCAGCTGCGGGATGCACCGCCAGGGGGCATCTTAGCCCGGAAATAGCCGTGTCGATACTTCCCCAAAAATATATTGTAGACCGCATCACCGGGGGAAAAATTACGGTCATGGTTTTGGTTCCTCCCGGCCACAACCCGGCATCCTACAGCCCCACAGCTCTCCAGATGAAAAATCTTTCCCACTGTTCAATGTACCTGAGAATCGGTCATATCGCCTTTGAAAAAACCCAGATAAAACGAATCTCATCAATCAGCCCGTCAATGGTTATAACCGATACCTCAAAGGGGGTTTCACTTATTTCAGCCACATCGTACCATAACCACCATGATGGCCATGAAGGGGCTGTTGATCCTCATATCTGGCTCTCACCCCGGCTGATGAAGGTGGTGGCAAAAAATTCCCTTAAAGCGCTGACAGATGGCAAACCGGGGCAGAAAAAAAAATTCACCAAAAACTACCACCGCCTTATCAGTGATATTGACCGCCTCAACGCAGTAATTACAAAAACTCTTTCTGCCGTGAAAGGTACATCTTTTATGGTTTTTCATCCCGCATGGGGTTATTTTGCCCGGGACTACAGCCTGGTCCAGGTACCCATTGAGTTTGAAGGGAAAGAACCGGGTCCCGGACATATTCGTCATATTATTGACATTGCCAGAAAAGAAAAAATACAGTATATTTTTATTCAGAAACAGTTTCCCCGCCACCGGGCAGAGGCTATTGCCAGGGATATCCATGGACAGGTTATTCAGCTCGACCCACTTGAGGAAAACTGGCTCGGCAACATGTATCACATTGCCGATACATTAAAAAAGGCAATGGGTAACTGATGGAAAAAATATGTGAACTTACATCAATAGATGCGGGGTACAATGGAAAGCTTCTTCTAAAGGATGTACACCTCCCGGTTTATCAAAAAGATTTTCTCGGTATCATCGGCGCCAACGGCAGCGGCAAAACAACCCTGCTCAGAATAATCCTCGGACTTCTTGAGCCCCTCAGGGGTTCTATCTCTTTTTATGATAAAAGCCTCCAGGGAACCAGAAAGGCCATCGGCTACCTTCCCCAGTTTAAGGCTGTTGACCGGGAATTTCCCGTTACGGCAGGCAATGTTGTTCTCTCAGGACTCATGGGACAAAAACAACTGGGTAGACACTTTACAGACTCGGATCACGAAAAAGCCCATGCACTGATGGATCGGTTCGGCATATACCACCTCAGGGACCGCGCAGTTGGAAACCTTTCCGGAGGAGAACTGCAGAGAGTTTTTTTAGGCCGAGCCCTGATTTCATCCCCCAGGCTGCTGATTCTCGACGAACCAGACACCTTTATTGACAGCAGCTTTTCAAAAAATCTAAATGACATCCTTGTTGAATTGAACAGGGATATGGCAGTAATCCTGGTTTCTCATGACATAGGCTCTATTCTTTCTGCAGTTAAAAATATCGCCTGCATTGATGGAACCCTTCACTACCACAGTACTGATGAGATTTCCAGTGAAATCCTCGAAACCCACAATTGCCCGGTACGCCTCCTGGGACATGGAGACATTCCCCATACTGTACTAAAAAAACATGGTGAAAACTAATGCTGGAAATACTATCATATCCATTTTTTCAAAGAGCCCTGATTGCAGCAATCCTGGTAAGTGTAGTCTGTGGAATCATTGGAACCTATATCGTTTCCCGCCGCCTGGTATTCTTGAGCGGAAGTATAAGTCACGCCTCCTTTGGGGGCATTGGCATTGGTTACTATTTTGGCTTTAACCCTATAATTGGAGCCGCCGTTTTTTCAATTATTTCAGCCTTCGCCATTGAAACAATAACCAGAAAAACACGGATGCGTGCTGATTCCCTCATCGGAATCCTCTGGTCCTTCGGGATGGCCCTGGGGATCATCTTTATTTTTTTAACCCCCGGTTATGCCCCAAACCTGATGAGTTATCTTTTTGGCAGCATTCTGACAGTTTCATGGTTTGACATCGGTGCCATTGCTGCAATATCTCTTGCCGTTGTAGCCGTTTTCTCCCTGCTGTACCGGGAAATCATTTACCTTGCCTTTGATGAAGAATATGCCATAACCCAGGGGCTCCCGGTTCGTACCATAAACTTTATTCTTCTCAGTCTCATTGCCCTCACCATTGTCATCAATATCAGGATTGTTGGAATAATACTGGTAATATCATTACTTACAATTCCCCAGGTAACATCGATACTGTTTACCAGTGATTTTAAAAATCAGATGTGGCTGAGTATCGTTTTTGCCCTCATGGCATCGTCCATCGGCCTGATTGCATCATACTGGTTTGAAATACCCTCAGGTGCATCCATCATCTTCACATCTGTTGTTATTTTTCTTCTGGCGCGAATGGCAAAAAAGATTTTCATGAAACAGTAAGAATCAGATTGCCGGGAACATCTCCTTTAGAGAAAAGGCCCCGGCAGGGGAGGTTTATTTGATTTAATATTTTACACGGTATGCGGCTTCCGCTCCGGGGGGAATAAAGTCGATCTTTTCAAATGAAACTTCAGGTACCGTTACCTCGGCACGTTTCTTTACTTCCTCAGTAACCAGAATCTCCCAGGCATCAGCAGTATCCTCTCCCAGTTTGCTGGCAGCGTTAACTTCAGCTCCAAAGACATCAGAATCCCCGATCTTTAAAACATGTCCATGACCAAGGCCGACACAGAGAAGAACCTGTTCTTCAGCGGCTTTCCCTTCATTGTACTCCTTCAAAACCTTTTGCATAACGATAGCAGCACGCATTGCCTTGGCAGGCTTTTTAAAAATAACCAGAAAGCTGTCTCCCTCGACCTTTAAAAGTATACCGTCATATTCATCTATTACAGGCGTAAGAAGCCTTTCAGATTCATGTATAGTCTGCAGAAAATGAATAATCCCAAATTTTTCAACACCCCGTGAAAAACCGGACAGATCGGTAAACATGATACACCATTCCTCTCCAAAGAGGTCCCAGATCCGTTCATCAATAATATCTTTATTTGCACCGGGCTGCAGCCGTTCAACAATCAGTTTCTGAAATCTATCTTCTGATGCACCCGACAAAATTGATTTTTTATAAACCATACTATTCTATTCCTCCATTGCTGCTGGCTCAGGGAATATCCCGATAAAATTCAACATATTTACTGGCAATCTTAACGACCTCATCGGTATTGAAATTGAGATCCTTGTCTTTAATCTCATTGACAAACTCTTTAACCTGGTCCATTTTACCCGACTCTTTCAAAGCAGAAATAGTTAGACCTATCAGGTGTGATGCCTGGGGGATATCTGGTAATTTACATTTTGGTTTTTTCATAATAGACTGTACTTCCAATATTTAATTCATTCTAAAGAACAATAAATAAAAATGCAAGTTAATTTATTACACTCCTTTACGATAAAAAAACCATCAAAAATAACCCTTAAGAGAGCACATCATCGTTAATAGATAAAAAATACTTCCAAGGAAATCTCTTCCTTTTACAATTGACAAAAATATATAAAAAATCTATTTATTTAAAGAGACACCTATGATCAGCTGGAAAACTTTATTGTGTGTGGGGATTTCAGTACTATCACTGATGC
>CAZPEK010000169.1:0-8133 GCA_964585555.1 uncultured Leptospirales bacterium
CCTCTTCAAAGAGTTCAGGGTCCCGAAGTATATCACTCGGATTGGCGAGTCGCAGGATGTCTATGATGTTGTTGAGCACCTTTATCTGAAAATTTGAAAGCCCCAAACGCTTGGTTCTAAAAAGAAAGAGGTTGTGGTCATGGAGCTGCCGATCTTTCTGGTGCTGAATGTATTTCAGAATAAGAAAAATGATACCCACGATGACAAAAAGCACAAAAAGCAAGGTCAATTCGATTGGAGTTGCTGTTGGCCATTTGACGCCGAATACGGTTTCCATGATTCACTCCGTGAAGATTAATTAATGTAACCTGGTGTCCTTTTCTTCCTCCAATATGGTATAATGTATTAAATAAGAGGTCAATAAAAAAGTGGTATATTTTTGAGCCCGGTGAAAAATTAAATTATCGGCTTGACTTGGATTGAAACATTTCATACATTTTGACTGGTTAACAAAATGAGGCTTTTATGAAACTTTATAAGAAAATAATTATTCTTTTGATTGTTGCATTCGCGAGTTTTGGCTTTTCATGTGATGCTTCTGATGGCGACAGTCTTTACCAGGTGTCTATTATTGGTTACGGTGGAAATTTTTCCGGTATGTACCAGATTGATCCTGAAACTTCAGGCAGTTCATGGGTTCTTTTTGATGGGGTTCAGGTAGGTACTTCTGACTATTATCAGTATGACATTGATATTGACTTCAATACATCGTTAACTATTTTTGCAGATGGAGAAGATGAGGCTCCTGACGAGTGCGCTTCACTAAAGCTGTATTTTTATATAAACGGGTCTCAGGAGGATTATGTTTATAATAGTGCAACCTTTGGTGATACAGGAGTTATCTCAGTAGCGGCAACAGTAAACTACTCATACTCAGTGTCATCTTCTGCATCTGAATAACCCGATGCCATGATAATCGATTTTCATACCCATATATTCATCCCGGCTGCGATAAAGCGCCGGGATTTTTACTTTTCAGATCCCCATTTTTCTCTTCTCTATAAAAATGAAAAATCCACCATGATAGACCATAAGGGTCTTCTCTCCGCCATGGATACCGATGGTGTTGATATCTCCGTGGCCATGGGGTTTCCCTGGACCGGCGAGGCCCATGCCCGCCAGCAGAATGAGTACTTTGCCACAGTTGCCGCTGACCATGGCGAACGGATCATTCCCTTCGGGACCATTGCCCTTTATGAGAAAAACATCAAAGAGAGGGTAAAGGAAGTTAAGGCCCTGGGCCTCGGGGGTATTGGTGAAGCGGGCTTCTATCATACAGGCTTTAATGATGATGGGGAAGTTTACCTGAAAGCACTCATGGAAGCAGCAGCCGAAGAAGAGCTGCCTCTCTGTCTCCACCTTAACGAGCCCGTGGGCCATCAGTACCCCGGCAAGTATGCCCCGGAATTTTCCCGTATCTATAAGCTGATCAGTGACTTCCCTGATCTTAAAATAATACTGGCTCACTGGGGCGGGGGTATTCTCTTCTACGAGCTTATGCCTGAAGTAAAAGAAGCCTTTAAAAATGTCTACTACGACACGGCAGCGTCGCCCTGGCTCTATGATAAGAAAATATATGCAGCAGCGTCAGAAATTGCCGGGGGTGAAAAAATACTCTTCGGATCTGACTTCCCCCTTATACCCTTTAAAAGATACCGGGATGAGATTGAGTCCGTGGTTGCTGATAAAAACCTGCGGAAAAAGATTCTTGGCGGCAATGCAGCGTTACTTTTTAATAGACAATAAATTTTTTTTAAAATAAGCTCTCCATGTGATTGAACAAATTATCTGTCGCAGGAGGATCAAAAAATGGGAAGAATCTTTGTTTTTTTACTCATTGTACTCACCGCATGCGCTGGCCTGGGAAAACGGACTTCTGAAGATGTTCGCTGTTCTTTTGACCCGGCTAAAGACAGTATTCAGAGTGTCTCAAAAGGCTTTTGCGGACCCGATTCGTATCGTATAACGGCAACAGGGGTGCCGGCAAAAAGCAAAACTGACCGGCAAATGCGCAGAAAATCTTCTGTCTATGCGGCCACTCTCATGGCTCATTATTCTATGTATATGGATTTTGAGGGGGGCTGTATAGAACAGTCGATGCATGGATTTCCCGCAGGCGATATTGAGAGAAAAGCAGCCTGGAAGAAAAAGTTAAGGGAGTTGGTCAAAAAAGGGAAAGTGGTGTATACAACCTGTGATGAAAAGGATAACTGCACTGTTTTGTATGAGCTGCGGATGAAAGGATTGAAAAAAAAGATCCTTACCTGTGGTCAGTTATTTTAAAGTTTTAAACGGGTTCCTGTTCTTGGGATGCCGCGTCAGGTTTATTGGTGTTTAATGCTGGTGATTCATCATGGGGGTGTAGTCTATTTTTCAAAAGGCTATAAAACTGCCAGAACCGCAGCAATAACCGTAACAGCCATAATCGTCAAAAGCACACCGCGATGAATCGAACGTCCCGGGTTTGATGACATGATGCGCACTGCCGTGACCGCCAGGGCCTGTATCAGGTTGATGAACCAGGCAGCAACAAAAAGCATCACCAGGGATCCAAAGATAATCGCAAAAACCATGCCGCTCCAGACGCTGTCTGCCGCTTCTGGTGCCGCGGTAAAGATATGTGAAAGATCAGTGATGCCGCCGGCTAAACCGGGGGCTAAAAAGGTGGTGGCGCTCCAGAGGATAATTGCCGCGGCGCTGCCAGCAAGAACAAAGACGATCAGGCCGAGGAATCCGCTGATGAGGGCGTTAAAAAAGCTGTAGAGTGGAATATTAAGATTTTCAACAGCGGTAAATTTAAAAAGGCTTCGGATGGTGTCCCTGAAGCTGCGGGGCTTCATGGCAATGAACCCAACAAGGATATCCCTGAAATATGCGCTGATGATAAAAAAGAATCCGAGAATTATCAGTATGCCTGAAAAGAAACCCCCGTAGACGAGGCTGAAATGCGATTTCATCAGGTACAGGGGAAAGAGGAGAATCGTAAAGGCGAGAAACAGGCCAATCGAAACAGTAAAGATTGAAGGGAAGTCAATCTTCAGGTCGGGCATAAACTCACTGTACCGGGGGCTTTGTCCCTGCTCGATGCGGCATACCAGGTTTTTCGAAACCAGGTAGAGGTGCAGGTCGAAGATCAGTGTCAACGCCAGCGTCAGGAAGTAGAGCATGAACCCGGACAGGAAAAGATGCTGTCCGAAAAAACCATCATTTCCACGAACAACCAGGGCAAAAATTCCGCCAAGGATACAAAAAAGAAGAAGTACCATGTAGGTGAAGAGAACATTTTTTTTGCTGAAGGAAAGATACACCGCATCAAAAAGATCTGTAACAGAAAGGAGCTCTTCTTTAAGGGGCTTGAAGGAGAACCAGCCTTCTTTTTTTCTGTCGATGACAATGCGGTGACCGCAGTTTTCACAGTAAAAATAGACCCTGCGGTCATCGACTTTCTCTTCGGAAAGCTGGTACTTTTGATTACACTGGTTGCAGGAAATTTCCATGGCCGGAACCCGTTACCGAGTAATTATTTTTTTTCCTGGTCTTGAAGCTTTTTCTGTTTTTCCAGGCTGATCTCACCGAGTTTTTCAAGAATTGTGGGATCTTTTTCAGCTTTTTCAGCAAAGGCTTCATACTGCTCAAGGGTATAGCCGTATTTTTCTGCTATCTTTTTTTTGCTTTCAGGTGTTGTGTCGGTTTTAACGACTTCCATATCAATTTTAGCAAAATCCTGTACGGTCATTTCTTTTTTCTTCTGTGTACAGGCAGATAGAGAAAGGGCTATAATCAGGGCTGTTGCAATTGTCAGTAGGTTACGCATAACTTCTCTCCTGTAAATGATTTCATTATTACCGTATACCAGTTCAGGTGAATGTCAAGGAGAAATTTCGACCCGGTAGCAGCACCACCCTTCACATTTGGTGAAGGATTTCACCGTGAGGCTACGGCTTTCCAGAGCGTCTATGACCTGGGAGTCCCACTGTGTGCCGATGCCGCTGATAATGAGGGTCCCCCGGGGTGTCATGAGTTTTTTAAGGTGGTCAAGATGTTTAAGAATAATGTCTGTCAGAAGATTGGCAATCACCAGTTGAAACTTTCTTCCAGGAGAGAATGAGCCGATGTCTCCCTGGTGCAGCGTGATGCGGCGGCAGTTATTACTTTGAAAATTTTCCTGTGCCCGGTCACAGGCTTCAGGATCGAGCTCAACCCCGTCAATGGATCCGATGCCGAGCATTTCGGCGAAAATGGCGATAATCCCGCTTCCTGTTCCCGCATCAAGGAGTGTCAGGGTTGACAACTCAGTCTTGTCAATTCCCTGGACCGCAGCGCGGAGTTCCCGCATACAGAGTATAGTTGTGGGGTGCCGGCCGTCACCAAAGGCGTCTCTCGGGTCAAGGTGGATGAAGTATTTCGCCTTACGGGCTTCCGGTGAATCGGGATCAGGGCCCGCGAATATTTCATCATCGATTGCCGATCCCTGATAGTGTTCCATCCAGCGGTCCTTCCAGTCAGTTTCATTGATGTGATGAACCTCAGGCTTTCGATCACTGAAATGTTCTGTTATTTTTTCAGGGGTCTCAGCAAGGGCTGTTACGCTGTTTTTATTTTTAGAAAGGGAAGAAATTGAAACGCTTGATGCCCCGAGGGCAAAGAGTTTCTCTTCGACGAGATCGAGTTCTGAAGTTTCTGTGGTGAAAATAATTTGAAACATATTTAAGAAATTTGTGAGGGGCCCTCTGGGGGGCCCCTCAAGAGCAGTTACATTTCTATTGCTATGGCGTGACCCATGCCGCCGCCGATACAGAGAGTGGCAAGACCTTTTTTAGCCCCTCGCTTTTTCATTTCATATACCAGGGTAGTGATGATACGGGCACCCGATGCGCCGATGGGAGGACCAAGGGCAGTAGCCCCGCCATTGACATTTACAATATCGGTATTCCAGCCAAGTTCACGGTTAACAGCTAAAGCCTGGGTCGCGAAGGCTTCATTTGCTTCGATCAGGTCGAGATCGTCAACAGTCCACCCGGCCCGCTCAAGGCATTTGCGGGTAGAGGGTATAGGACCGGTTCCCATAATTGCGGGATCAACACCCGCTGATGCGTAGGATACTATTTTAGCCAGGGGTTCTATACCCAGTTCCTTTGCTTTCTCTGCTGACATGATGACTGCGGCCGCAGCGCCGTCATTGATACCAGAGGCGTTGCCTGCGGTAACAATGCCGTCTTTTTTAAAGGCCGGCTTCAGACGTGCCAGGGACTCAAGGGATGTTCCTGATTTTGGGTGCTCATCGGTGTCAAAAATCTTCGGGTCACCCTTACGCTGGGGAACTTCAACGGGAATAATTTCATCTTTAAAACGCCCTGAGGTAATAGCGGCTTCTGCTTTCTGCTGGCTGCCGAGGGAAAATTTATCGAGCTCTTCTCTTTTGAGTTTCCACTGCTCGCCGACATTTTCTGCCGTGATGCCCATGTGATAGTCATTAAAGGCGTCCCAGAGGCCGTCGTTTATCATTACGTCCATGATATCATTGTTGCCCATACGGTAGCCGTACCGGGCACTGTTGAGGGCGTAAGGTGCCATACTCATGTTTTCCATGCCCCCGGCGACGATGATGTCTTCATCTCCCGCCTTAACAATCTGGGCGGCCATGGAAATTGCCCGAAGACCAGAAGCACATACTTTATTGAGTGTCATTGCCGGCACTTCCTGGGGAATTCCCGCCTTGATTAGAGCCTGCCGGGCGGTATTCTGACCCTGGGCTGCCTGTAGTACATGTCCCATTATGACGTTTTGTACCTGATCGCCGGTGATACCGGCACGTTTCATGGCTTCTTTAATTGCAATGACTCCAAGATCTACAGCAGGAACGGTTTTCAGGGAGCCTCCAAAGGAGCCTATAGGTGTGCGGACTATTGAAGCAATAACAACTTCCTTCATGATTACCTCTCATTTCTTATTGTGATAGTTTTGTTTTTGACCCGCTTGTATTCCCAGCCGGCTATTCCAGTGGAGAAAATCTACGTGACGCGGACCGCTATGCTATTTTTTCTGTATTATGATGTGTATACAGGCATGCATTTTTTTGTAAAGGATTTATTGTATTTTCCGTCCCGCGGGTAGGGATGTTGGCACGGGAATTCCCGGTATATGGTATTTTTCTTGCATTAATATGCTCTTCGAGGTATGTGCATACTGCCGGGGAGTTTTCCCTGAAGACTATCGAAGGGCGATGTAAACAAATGAACCAATTTTTTGCCAAACCACGAAAAGCCACATTATTTTTCTGCGCCGTCATGGTACTGGTTTCTACCGAAGCCTGGAGCCGGGTTGCCGTTCTTCCCTATCGGGTTGCTGCTTCATCTGATCAGCTGACCCTTGACTCAGGGCAGGATTACGGGCGTCTCCTTGCCCTGACGCTTCGTATCACTAAAGAGGTAGATGTGGCGTCATTCCGGGATATCTCGGCTGATCTGACCCATGCCCGGATCAATTATCGTAAGCAAATCACCGCTGATGATCTTGCAGGACTGGGGGCTCACGGTCTTTATGAATACATCCTTCTGGGAACCCTGTCGGCGGCGGGGCCTGAAATCCAGTCCCGGTCCCTTCTTTATTCAGTGCGGGAAAAGCGGGTACTGATGCGTTTCAGATCGACGGCCCGTAATCTTCCTTTACTGGCTCAGAAAGATCTTCGTGAGGCCTTTGCTTCGTACGGTGACCGAACCTTTGATGAAACCCCTGCCAGCCTTGATCTTCTGGTGATGGTTGACCTGTCGGCAAACATGCGCGTTGAGTGGCCCTCGGTACGCCGTGACCTGCTGAAACAGGCTGGCGAGCTTATTGACAGCGCGGGGATCGATACGCGTCTCTCTATACTTCCTTTCGGTGAAAAATATTCATATCGGCACATTGCCCTTTTTCATAATAATCTTCAGGGATTGAAAATTCATCTTAACCGCCTTAATCCCCGGGGTGCCGACGGGGGGAACAAGCTTTTGGAAAATCTTTCCCGGGGCATTAATAATCTCCGCTGGCGGAGCGGCGCGGTGAAGAAAATTATTCTTATCAGTAATTCATCCATTACCGGGAAAGGCTACCCTGAGCATTTTGGCATGATGGCCCGTAAAAGGGGCATCGCCATCACATCGATCCTTTTGGGTAAGCTGAATCATGTCCCGGGTGAAAAGTACCATCGTCTCAGCACCTCCTCGGGGGGAAGCCTCCTTTATCTGAGTTACCGGCAGCGGGTCTATGACGCCAACGGCGGACCCCACTGGCTTTATTTTCAGAGGGGAAGACTGCTCCACGGTGAAGGCCATGACGCCTCATGGCGTCGGGGGGTTCTTACCTATAGCCGGTACCGTCCCGCCTACGGTGAACCGCGGGTAACCGCTGATGAGCTTTTCAGTGACCGGCCCTTTGCGGATCCCTACACGATTGCGGATCGTTACGATCGTCTCTCGGGCAGCCGGATTATCAGGAGCGAAGCCCTCGAGAATAATTTTCTTTTTCTTGCCAGGAATATTTTTTCGGGATCAGGGATCGGGTCAGATAAGGGGGGAAGTAAAAGGCGAGTCTTAATTTCTGATGGCAGCCTTTCTCTCTGGATGAATGTTTCAGACAAGAAGCTTTTTAGCCTTCTTTCGCGCCGCATGGCTGATGGAAGTTACTTCCCTCTCCTGGTGATCCCGCGGCGTGACCCGGGAGAAGTGTATGGTATTTCCCTTCTTCCCCTGCCGGTGGAGCTTAACAGCAGTGATGTACCAAAGGTAATCAAGACAAACCTGAAATCCCTGGTCAAGAACAGTAAAAAGTATCTCGCCGGTTCAGGCCTGCAGCCCAACACGTGGGTTATTTCTGTCAAGGTGCTTCAGGCAAAGGGAGACAGCACGGGCCGGGATATTCGTGATTAGAAGGTCCAAGGTACAAGTATAAGGGTGAAAGGGGGCATTCTCCTCCTCTCCCTTCCTCTTCCTTTTGAAAATCGGGAGGGGGTCGGGTGAGGGCGTGAAGCTTTCGGATTTTTGCGAATCCGGGGAAAATATCAGAAGCATGCATTGATAATTTTAATAGACACTGACTAAATTGATAATATTTTTGAAATAGAATGCTGGAAGAAAAAGAAATTATAGAAATATA
>CAZPEK010000170.1:0-8115 GCA_964585555.1 uncultured Leptospirales bacterium
AAATAGTCGCAAGCCCCGGATCAGCTGAACTTCCGAAATCATTATCACGTATCAGGTCCATTCTGAAGCGCTCAAGCCATGTGTAGAGGCGCCGCATGCCGTCCCGCTCATCACTGGCGGCATGGCAGAGCTTGACGATTTTTTTCATCTCTTCGCGGGAAAAGAAATTTCTTTCCGTGCCGAGCACTATGATAAAATGCCGGCCTTCTTCCCCCTCAACAATCTCTATGGTAGACTTGTCTTTGACCGGGTTCATTGCCGCGGCAACCTTATCACGGCTCTTCAGCTTTTGTGCCCGCCGTCCGATAATTGCGGGTTTTCGTACCATTGTCTCGGCCTGGCTGATGAGAAACTCAACTTCTTCTTTTGTCAGAGTTTCAGTGAGAGAGACCAGTTTTTTTACCCCGGGCGAAAGTTTTGCCGTGGTTTTTTTCTTAGGGGCGCTTTTTTTAGCGCTGCTTTTTTTAGCCGCTGCTTTTGGTGATTTTTTTGAGGTTTTTTCTGGGGAAGTTTTTTTCTTTGCTGCCATTAGACTGCCTCCTCTCACGGCTCCTGGGGTTGACCGAAATCGAGAAGAATCTGGTTGGTCTCCCATTCTTCAAGGTTTCGGTTATAGGCCTGAATAATATCAAAGTGGGTTAAAATGCCAACAATTTTTTCTGTATCACTGCTGTCGACAACGGGAATATTTTCAAGGTCATATTCCTTGGTTTTCTGCATGGCCGAAGAGACTGATTCGTTTTCCAGTACCTGGGGGCCGGGGCGCATGATATCTCCCGCAATGAGAAGATCAACGAGCTCATTGTTCATGAAGGCCTGGCGGATATCCATGAGGGAAACAATGCCGAGAAGATTATCCCGGTCTCCGATAATGACAACATCCCCGAGGCGGCTTTTCAGAATAATCTCAGAGAGCTCCCTGAAGGGGGTACGGAAACTGGCGGTATCAAGTTTTTCTTTCATTAACTCGCTGACCGCGATTCTTCCGAGAAGGTCAACTTCATTCAGTTTTGATATATCGATGCCTGATTTTTTCAATCCAACCTGGTAGATGCTTCCCCGGTTATATGCAAAGGAAATCAGGTGGGCAATAACACTGACCAGCATCAGGGGCAAAATTACCCGGTAGTCATTAGATATTTCAAAAACCAGCATCATGCTGGTGAGGGGAATAGAGTTTATTCCCGCAAGAACTCCTCCCATGGCGACAATTGAAAAGGCAACCGGATCCATGGGGATGCCCGTAAGGATAGTGCCGAGGCTGGCAAAGGCGTATCCGAGCAGTACCCCGATAACCAGGGAAGGAGCAAAGGTCCCCCCATAGGCCCCCCCCTGTAAAAAGAGGGCAACAAAGGCAATTTTGAGAAATGTCAAGGGCAATGCGGCTGTGAAGCACATCGTGAATGGTCTCGTATCCTATACCGAAGAGCTGGCTGTACTGCATCAGCACCAGGCCGAAAAGAAGACTTAAGGGAATAAGGCGAAGGTATTCATTTTTTATTTTCAGCTTTTTATCAAAGATGTATCCCGCAATCGCATTCATTTTGAAGTAGAGAAGGGCAAAAATTCCACAGGTTATTCCCATTATAAGGTAGAGCGGGTAGGTGCCGATTCCCCCCAGGTCATAGGCAGGCAGCTGTATGATGTGACTGTTCCCCAGGACTGCCCGGGAGACAATATCAGCTACAACTGATGAGACGATGAGGGCGCTGAGGGCCTGGTTCTTCATATCGTTGAGGAGTATGACTTCAATGCCGAAAAATACACCGGTAATGGGCGCGTTAAAGACCGCTGAAATTGCCGCTCCCGCGCCGGCAGCGGTGTACATCTTCATATTATGGACCTGCATTTTAAAGATGCGGGACATGATCGAACCGATGCCGCTGCCAAGACGGGCCGCCGGGCCTTCAGGCCCAAGGGGGGCCCCGGTACCAAGAGATATAACCGGGGCTATGGCCTGGAAGAGAGTACTCCGGGCTGAAAGTTTTCCTTCCTTTAATAAAAGAGACTTGATAACGCTGATAACGCCCCGTTCTTTCGAAAACTTCCTGAAAACCCGGGTCATGAGGGTGGTGATTAATGCGCCTGCCGCAGGTATAAGGATTATGAGAAAGGAAGAGGTGTCCGTACCGGCGCCTCCAGGGGAAAAGAAGCCTTTCATCGCCTGGAGGGCAAAGTGAAAAAGTACCGCTGAGCCCCCGGCTGCTATTCCGAGTACAATGGACACAATGAGATGAAAAAGAAAGCGTGAAATATCTCCATAGACCAGTGCCTGCTGGAGTTTGTCCTGGAGGCGGGTTATCAGGTTATTTATCTTCATTAAGAGTCATAAAAAAACTGTTACTGTATTTTACAAGTAAATTAATCATTTACCCCGCTGCAGTTTCTTGATATCGCTGTCTTTTCCGATGATTATCATGATTGTGTCCTTTGTGATGATATCGTCGGCCTCTGGCGGGATGATAAGATTGTCTTCACGGGTGATATCGGGAGCGGATTTGCTGTCGGTTATTTTCAGGGCTATAACCTGACAGTGAAAACGGCTGGTTATCTGCAGTTCCCGGAGCGATTTGCCGATAAAAGATTTTTGGGGTATCACTTCTACAATGCTGTGTTTGCCTCCCAGGGGAAGGTAATCAACAGCGTTTTTGCTGGCCAGGCGTTTGCCCAGCCTGACCGCGGCGGCGGTTTCGGGAAAAATTGTTTCTGATACACCGATTTGCTCAAGGATTTTGACATGATCATCGGATACGGCACGAACGATAAGCCGCTTGATATCCAGCTCTTTCAGGTAAAGGGCGATAAGAATACTGGGTGCCATATCCTGGCCGATACTGACAATGGCCCCGTCAAAATCTTTCAACATGAGGGACTGAAGGGTCTCCCTGTTGGCCCCGTCGGCAATGACGGCGCGGGTAATATAGTCCTTTGCCGCGTCAACAGCCTCGCGGGAAGAATCGATGCCAAGAACCTCACAGCCGCTTTCTTCGAGGGTGCGGGCCAGGTTTAGTCCAAAGTTGCCGAGTCCGATGGTTACATATCGTTTCATAGCTTATCCTATCATGACCTGTTCTTCCGGATGGTCGATCAGATGTTTTTTGTGCCGCAGCGTCAGGGCGGTAATGAGGGTCAATGGTCCGAGACGTCCGATAAACATTACCGCCGCGATGAGAAATTTTTCAGCCTGGGGCAGCTGGCCGGTAATGCCGGTTGAAAGTCCCACGGTACCGAAGGCGCTTACCGCCTCGAAAATGACTGATATAAAAGAATGCCCCAGGTCAAAGTCTTTAATCGTGAGCATGATAAAGGTCACCAGTGATACAAATAAAAAAGCGAGAATTATCAGGGTCATACTGCGGTCGATAGTTTCTTTCTCTATTGACCGCCCCCAGATGACCACATCTTCCTCTCCCTTGAACTTGGAACGTAAAAGAAGAAAGATTACTGCAATGGTGGTGGTTTTAATCCCGCCGGCAATAGAACCGGGAGAACCGCCGATAAACATCAGGGCCATCATGGCAAGAAGGGTGCTTTCCCGCAGCGATGCAATGCTAATGCTGTTGAAGCCCGCGGTGCGGCAGCTTACTGAATGAAAAAATGACACCAGCAGGCGGTCAGGAGTTGAAAGGGTTGCCATTGCATGGCCTTTCTCAAGAAGAAAAAACATCAGGGTGCCTGCCGTAAGGAGAATCAAAGTAGTAATTAGAATAATTCTGCTGTGAATGGAGTATCGGGCGAAAATTTTTCGTCCCCTCCTGCGGGGGCCTGATACCAGTTCATGGAGAACAATAAAACCGAGGCCTCCCAGGATTATCGCCGCGGATATGGTCAGGATTACCAGAGGGTTTCCCTGGAACCGGATCAGGCTGTCAGAAAAAGTTGAAAAGCCCGCGTTGCAGAAGGCTGACACGGCGTGAAAGACGGCGTGTCCCAGGGCTGCGGAAACGGAGAGGCCGGGTAGAAAGGCAAAGAAAAGAATGCCTGTTGTTATTCCCTCAATGACCAGTGTATATATCAGAATAAGGCTGATAATCTTTCGGGCCGGCACAGTCTCAAAGCCGCTGTAAAGATCACTGAAGGTAAAACGCCATTGAAGTGAAAGGTTTTTCCCCAGCATTGAGAGAAGGCCCAGTGAAAAGGTCATGATGCCGAGGCCTCCGAGTTGTATCATCGTGAGAATAAGTATTTTTCCCCCCAGGGTAAAATGCGTGGCGGTATCAAGGGTGATAAGTCCTGTTACACACACCGCAGACGTAGCGGTAAAAAGGGCATCAGAAAAGGAAGTGTGAGCAACCGTCATGCCCGGGAGCATGAGAAGAAGAGCGCCCGTAAAAATCAGCCCGAGAAAGCTCAGAAGTACCTTTTGAAGAGGGTGAATGTGAAAGGTCTGTTGTATTGTATGAGGTTTTGCCATAATTTTTCTTTTTTTACTATTAACGGGGGATTATATGCCAGTCTTGATTTAATGCAAGAAAAAAAGAATATTTTCATTTGAAGGCGGAGAAGTGTTTCTTTTCTTACCGGCAATTGATATAGGTTCCGGCAGCCGCAAAGCGTTTTTTCCAGTAGGAAGTTTTCAGGCTGGCAACACGAACCCGTTTGCCGGTACGGGGCGAATGGATGAATCTATCTTTTCCCAGTGATATGGCGACATGGGATATCCGGTTTTTCGAAATTTTAAAGAAGAGCAGATCACCGGGTTTTACGCGTGAGAGGGAAATTTTGCGGCTCTGTAGATACTGGTCCCGGGATATGCGGGGAAGGTGAAAGCCGTGCTGCAGAAACACATGACGCACAAATCCTGAACAGTCGAATCCACGGCTCCCCGTGCCGCCGTAGCGGTATGCGGTGCCGAGAAACTTTTTCGCGGTTGCCGTTACTTCCTGCCGTATTGGACAAGAGTCTGAATGAAGGGGCGGGGTGACGGCGAGAACTAAAAGCAGAACCGCTGCTGCAGCAGGGCTTTTTCTTCCTTTCATTATAAAACTTCCAGAATCTCCGCGGCATGGTCAGCCGGTTTTACCCTGGGGAAAACTTTTATTATTTTCCCCTCTTCATCAATGACAAAAGTTGAGCGCTTGATACCGAAAGATGTTTTGCCGTAGAGTTTTTTCTCACCCCAGGCGCCGTATTTTTCCGCGACCGTATGATCTTCGTCAACAAGAAGATAAAAGGGAAGTTCAAACTTCAGTCTGAACTTCTGATGAGAGGCAGCGGAGTCAGTGCTGACTCCCATAACAACAGCCCCTTTTGCAAGAATATCGTCATAGACATCACGAAAGGCGCATGCTTCGGTAGTACAGCCCGGTGTGTTGTCCCGGGGATAAAAATAGAGGACAACCTTTTTGCCTTTGAAATTTTTCAGGCTTATTTTTTCTCCCTGGTCATCGGGGAGTGTGAATGCAGGTGCTTTTTTCCCTTCTTCAATCATGGTGTTTCTCCTGGTATGCAGCGCTGTTGATTGTATTGTTTCATTATCGGGGAAAATGGATTGCGAAAGGTTACATTTTTTAAAAAAGCCTTGCATGAAAGATGTTTTTTCGCAATATTACATTGTTCTTTTCCCCGAACAGTTCTATTACCGGTTTGGCGGCTGGCGCGATTATTGATGCAAAAGAGCTGGTTTAAAAAAGGCTTAAGAAATATTTCAGGAGTTTACGCAATGAAAAGACTGGTAGTGTATATTAAAAAGCCGTGGCTGCTGGTAACCACTCTCGCACTCATTGACCTGTTTTTATTTTTTGCAGTACTTTTGCTTCTTCATCCCCTGTGGTTTAATATAAATGAAGGTCTTGAGAAAATGCTTCAGGTGAAATTTTCATGGCTCACTGTAATCATGATACTTCTGCTGATGGGAATATTTTTTATTCTTTTTCTTATGTTCAGGATAATCAAGGCAATAGAAAATAATGAAACAGGCAGTCTTTCGATAATTCAGAAGGTATCGCTGATAATTGTTACTTTTATTTTTACTGTATTGTTTTACCTGCTTATTTCAGGAGTGGGACAGGAGATTTCTACAGCCTGGCGTGAATTAGAAAAGGTATTTCCCTCGCTGGTATTTTTATTTCTGCTTGCCGTGGTAATGTTTAAGTTCCCCGGTCTTCATACGAGGGTTTTATTGAAGTACCGACTTGCTTCATTCCTGGCAGTTGTCCTGGTTTTTCTTATAATAGAAAATGATTACTCTTCGCCGAAAATTACAGCAGGTCCATACCTGCAGAGGGTAACGGCAACATCAGCCACCATTGTCTGGGCCGTTAACAAAAAGTCCCTGTCGTGGCTTAAGGTGGAAGGTGACGGATTTAATAAAACATTTCAGAAAACTGAGGATGGTATGTTTATACTTAAAAAGGTTCATCGAATTACTATCAAGAACCTTAAACCGGGAAAGAAGTACAACTACCAGGTTTTTGTAAAACCCCTTAAGCAGTACTATGCCTACCATGTTGATTACAGCCAGACTCTATCAAGTGAAAAAATCTTTTTTAACACCCTGAGTCCAGATGTAGAGAAAGTATCATTTTTTGTTTTTAATGATATCCATGAACAATCAGATCTTATTCCTGACTTTTTTAAAAAGAATCCCCTGGCCTTCGATTATATCTTTATAAACGGTGATTACTTTAATCATATTGATTCAAAAGATCAGATCATTGAACAAATGCTCAAGCCCCTTGACCGTGTTCTGAAAGGGAGTAGGCCCTTTTACCTGGTACGGGGAAACCATGAAACAAGGGGGATCGCAGCCCCTAAGTTGAAAAAATTTATTAACCGGAAGGGTGATAAATTTTATTATGCCTTCAGCCATGGACCGGTTCGCTTTGTGGTTTTAGATGCCGGCGAAGATAAAAAGGACGGCCATAACGAGTATGGCGGGCTGGTTAATTTTAAAGAGTATCGGTTGAAACAGTTAAAATGGTTTATTAGTGCGACCAGGTCTAAAGAATTTCGCCAGGCGCGATACCGTATTGTTTTGACTCACATACCTCCCTTTGTCGATCGTGAAAAAGACAGGGATCATGGTTATTTTATCATGCACACAAAGTTTGCTCCTGTTTTTGAAAAGACAGGTGTTGACCTGGTTCTTGCGGGACATACACATAAGATGGCTGTTTTTAACTCAAATGAAAATCATGCATATCCGGTCGTTGTTGGCGGTTCGAGGTGGGACGGGGAAACGGTTATTAAGGTTGATGCCGATATGAAAAATATGCGTATAGCAGTTTTGAATTCTGAAGGAAAAAAGCTTGAAAGGTTGACTGTAAGGTAATGAACAGCTATGAATACTAACAAAGAAAATAATCCAGGTCCCCGCGAAAGGACTTCAGCTATGTCCAGAATCTTTCGTACTGTTTATCAGCCCTGGAAGTGGCTTATTTTTGCCCCTCTGTTTATTCTTATTACCCTGGTGATGGGGAGCCTCTCAATGATTCTCGCCTCACTTTTTAATGCAAGAATCGGGATGAAATACGGGGGGAGCGTCTGGGCCTGGCTCAGCTGTATTGTGGTCCCTGTATTTGTGAAAACCAGAAACAAAGAAAATATCATCCCCGGGCAGTCCTATGTGGTTGTGTCAAATCACCAGAGCCAGTTTGATATCCTGGTTGTTGCGGGCTGGCTGAATATCGACCTCCGGTGGGTGGCCAAAGCATCGTTGAAAAAGGCTCCCATGTTTGGTCCCGCTTCAGTTAAAATGGATCATATTTTTATTGACCGGTCCAATACAGAAGCGGCACTTGAAACAATCAACCAGGCTAAGAAAAATATCGTCAATGGCACATCGGTAATGTTTTTTCCTGAAGGCACCAGGAGTGAAGACGGCAGCCTCCAGGAGTTTAAAAACGGTGCCTTTAAAATGGCCCTCGACCTGGGGATTCCTGTTTTGCCCATTACCATACGGGGTACCAGGAAAATTCTTCCCTCGGGTACCCTTGATCTGCTTCCCGGTATGGCTGAGATAGTTATTCATCCCCAGATTGATACCAGTCCCTATTCTGATGAATCGATAAAGGATCTGGTTGATGAAGCGCGGAGGGCTGTAGAGTCAGGTCTTTTGTAATCGGAATTGCGATCCATGTTGATCGTGGTGAAAAACTATAGAAAAAATATTGA
>CAZPEK010000171.1:0-5309 GCA_964585555.1 uncultured Leptospirales bacterium
TTAGGATTAAGGGAGTCAGGTGTTTTGGGTAAGGAAGTAAAAGGCTGGTTGAAAAATTAAACAGGCGGGATTCATGAAGGAACAACTGGAAAAAATACAGCACTGGCATTTTGTTCATAATAAAAAAGTAGTCCTGGACCGGCTGAAGAAAGAGAGCCGGGGTACAAAGGAAATCTATGACATGATAGACGGTTTTTTTTCCCCGGGGACAAAGGGGAAGGGCGGTATATCAGGTGTTCTCCTGATTACTGATCGGGGGCTGCTTTTTGTATCCAATGATAAAAAAGACCGTACCGTGGCAAAGATACCCTTTGGGGAGATCTCGGGCATAGAGAATGAGCGGGGCTCTTCTTCGGTTACTATGAAAATTGTCCGTCCCGGAGGTGCTGATTATTTCAGATCATTTATCACCGCTGCCCGGGCGGGGCATTTTGCCGAAAAGGTGAAGGATGCGGGGGCCGGAACCGCTGAAGTAACCGCGAGCCGCAGTACTGAGACGGGTACAGATATGTTTGCCCAAAACTATGTTGAGCACGATGCAATGCCGGAATTTTTAAAAAAGATTACCGAAGCCCAGAAAGAGCTGACGGGAATGCTTGATCGGGAAATTAATAAAGATGAATCCCGGTCTGAAGATGAAAAGCTTTTTGAAGCCTCAAAGCTCATTCTCACCAGGATCAGCGGGTGCCTTAATGAGGTTAATGATCCTGACCTGAAGCAGATTGTCATGGATGATATTATTGTGCTTTCTTCCCTTGCCGGTGTGGCTGACGGATCTCTTTCTGAATCTGAGCTTCTTCTCATTTCCCTTGTCCTTCTTCCACTGAATCCTGGAGAGAACAGGGCTTATGAATCACTGGGAAGGGAAATTAAGGGTGCGGTACACTTCCCTCAAAATAAAAAGAAAGATATTCTTCAGTACTGGGATCATGCGTCAAAGTTTATCAGTGAGCGGGGACTGAACCAGCGGGAAGAGATGCTTCCTTCACTGGCGAAGATTCGTATTTATGATGACGCCAACGGGTCGCTGCATTTTGATACATTAAGTGCCGCCTATACGGCCTATGCCCAGGCTCTCATGAAGGCCGATGGTTCGATAAACGAAGCGGAAAAGGAGCGCCTTGAACAGATTAACAGCCTGATTGCCGCAGCGGCGAAAATTTCTCCTGTTACCGAAGAGCCGGTTCCCGAAGAGGAGACCCTTGACGAGGTGATGGAAAAAATCAACGAGCTGGTGGGCATGGAAAATATCAAAGGTGAAATCCAGACCTTTATTAATATGGTGAAGATACAGAAGGAACGCCGCGACCGGGGGCTTCCTGAAACGCCCCTTTCTCTGCATGGGGTTTTTTACGGACCTCCGGGTACCGGGAAGACTACTATTGCCCGGCTTCTCGGGAGAGTGTACCGGTGCCTGGGGCTTCTGAAAAAGGGGCATCTTATTGAAACTGACCGGGCCGGACTTGTTGCCGGTTATGTGGGACAGACGGCAACCAAAACCGATGAGGTGGTGCAGAAGGCCTTGGATGGGGTTCTCTTTATTGATGAGGCTTATGCCCTGGCAGCGGGGCAGGGAGGACAGGACTTTGGCCGGGAGGCGGTTGATACAATCCTTAAGCGAATGGAAGATAACCGGGACCGGCTGGCGGTTATTGTTGCCGGGTATCCTGATGAGATGAAGGTTTTTATTGAATCGAACCCGGGACTGAAATCCCGCTTCAGGCGGTACTACTATTTTGATCACTATAAGCCCGATGCCCTTATGGCGATTTTTGAAATATTTTCCCGCAATGTTGCCTTTACCCTTGAAGAAGAGGCAAAGATTAAGTTGAAGGAAGTTATCACAAAGGCATATGAGGCCCGTACCCGAACATTCGGAAATGGACGGCTGGTAAGAAATCTTTTCGAAAAGATTGTTGAGGGCCAGGCGAACCGGATTTCCGGGATCACCCCCCTGACGGAAGAGGTGCTCTGTACAATTAAAGTCGATGATGTTCCTGATGATATCGGAAATTTGACTTACGGGTTTCACGAATGAAAAATATTTCAAGAAGTTTCTTGATGATGAAAGGTTGTTTTTTTGAAGGCGCGGTTGCGCAATCGCGCCTTCAAAAAAATGTACCGGCAAAAATATATATAACCATAGTGCTTGTATTTTTTTGCATACCCGCTTTTTCAATGCAGAACCCCTGGAGCCAGAAGTGGAAAAAGATTGATACGAAAACCTATCGTATTATTTTTCCCGCCGGTGCTGAGAATCTGACTCAAAGGGTTGCCAACCTGATGGAATATTACAGCCCTCATTTACGCAAGACTATAAAAACAAAGGCCCGGAAAATACCAATCGTGCTGGTGAATCAGTATGCTTCGGCTAACGGTTTCGTCTCACCGGCACCCTTCTACTCTCACTGGTTTTCGACACCATCGTCATACGATGCACTGGAGTGGTTTCACGGTCTTGCAATACACGAGGGGCGTCACATGGTGCAGATGGACAAAATGAAAGACGGGGCGGGTAAGTACACCTGGCGGATACTCGGCGGGGCCAATGGCACAGGGGCCCTTATCGGTCTTTATCTTCCCATGTGGTTTCTTGAGGGAGATGCCGTGGTAACTGAAACGGCTCTCACCACGGGGGGGCGGGGCCGTATGCCTTCATTTGATATGTGGCATCGAGCCCTCGAACTCTCCGGAAAGCGATATTCCTACCACCATGCCTATCTTGGTGGTTATAATGACGCGATGCCCTATGCGGATTACTACCGTCTCGGGTACCTTCTGTGCTCGCACGTCAGAAATAAATACGGAGCTGATGTATGGAACCGGGTTTTAAACAGGGTGGGGAAATATTTTCTTTTTCAGAATTTTGATTCCGCCCTCAAGAGTGAAACAGGAAAGAGTATTGATTCCATGTATCATGATGCCCTGGAAGATTATTACCGTCTCTGGAAAAAACAGCTTCAGGGCCTGAACATGACCGATGTTGATATTATTTCTCCCTCAGGTAGCGGTGCCTGGGCCGGGCGTTTTTTCCCTCTGCAGACAGATAATGAAAATATACTCTCTATACGCTGGTCCCGTGATGATACGGCTGCACTGGTGCGGATAAAACGAGACGGTAGTGAAGAGAAACTTCTCCAGGTTCCCGCCTCTCTTGCCGGTTCAGCTTTTTACAATGAAAAGGGGATGACTGCGGGAGGAGGAAAAGTTTTATGGCGTGAGTCGGTACCCGATCTTCGCTGGGGCTATCGGTCTTATAGTGAACTGGTTCTCTATGATGTTGAATCAAAAAAAAAGAAAAGAATAACCCGGGGGGGGAAGTTTATCGCCTCAACGATTTCACGTGACGGCAGGCGCGTCGCCGGAATCAGTTATGGCCCTGATCTTATCTACCGGCTTTTTGTCTATGATGCTTCCACGGGAAAAAAATTAAAGGAAGTCTCTCTCGGAAAAGGAACTCATTACTTCGATCCCGCCTTTGGGCCCCGAGGTAAAGAAATTATTGCTGCAACCCTGGCGACAAAGGGAAAGGGAGTGACTGCAATCAGCCTTGACAGCGGCAGGGTGCGTAATGTTATCCTGCCGGTGGATGATGAAAACTTCAGGTCGCCATTTTCTTACGGTCAGTATATACTCTACGGCTCAGATTATTCGGGAATCGATAATATATACGCTCTTGATACGGCAACAGGAAAACGCTTTCAGGTCACCTGTCGGCCCCTGGGCGCCTTCAGTCCCTCGGTAACCCCCGATGGGAAAAAAATACTTTTCAGCGACTACTCGGTCAATGGATACCGGGCTGCTTCGATGCCCTTTAAACCGGCGGCATGGAAACCTCTTAAAGATGTTGAGCGCCGGGCCCTGAACTATATCGATCCTGTCGTGAAACAGGAGGCGGGACAGCGTCTTGATATTGATGAACTGGTGCCAAAGAAACAATATAAAGAATCCGGCTATTCTCCTGCCCTGCACAGCATCAACTTTTACGGCTGGATCCCCATCATTGATCTCTCACAGGTTGATTTTCGATTGATGTTTCTGTCTTTAGACGTGATGCGGACCCCAGAGGTAAAACTTTCTTATATTTATAACATGAATGAAAAGACCCATGGTGGTGAGGCGGGCATCACCTACGCAGGGCTCTATCCGGTATTTAATCTCTACGGCGGCTATGGTCAGCGGGCGAAGGTTCTCAAGGCAGCTGACAATATAGTAGATTCAGAAATGATGCGCTGGGATGAAGCATATGTCACCGGCGAGGTTCTTCTTCCTTTTAACCTTTCAAGGGGGGTGCATTCCACTTATCTGAATATCAGCGCAGGAGCCGGTTATATTAATGTACAGAGCAAGACCAGGCCCGATTACAGTATTTACGGTATGGGCGAAGATGGCGACCTGCAGTTTTTATCTTACAGTGTATCACTGTTTCATTATGTTCAGGGCAACAGCATCGAAGTGGGCCCCCGATGGGGACAGGTTTTCAGCGGGCATTACAAGCATACCCCCTTTCACGGTTCATACCGCGGTGAGATGGTTTCTGCTGATATGGTTTTTTATTTTCCCGGTATCGTAAAAAGTCATAACATTTCTCTTGCCGGGGGATACGAGTATCAGAAGCCCGGGGATCATGATGGAAAATATTATTTTACCAGCTACTTCCTGTATCCCCGCGGCTATACACTGTATTCTTATGAGAATTTAGTGAAAGGAAGTTTTGACTACAACCTGCCGGTGCTCAATGTGAACGGCCCCTCATGGGATATTCCCTACATTAAGCGTATTCTTGGTACGGTATTTTTTGATTACGGCTACGCCCGTGACGGGGGCAAGGAGTATAACTACCGCTCAACAGGTATTGAGCTTCTCGCGGAACTGCATATTCTCGGTAATGCCTTTCTCTCATTTGCTGTTGGGGGAAGGTACAGTTACTGTATTGACGGGAATGAGAATGTCGTGAGCCTTGCCTTTCGCAGTTTGATTCCCGATCCCTACTATCGGGGCAAAATGAAAATGGGGCAGGGAAGGTAGGGTTCCTCTTCCCGGGGCCTGTGGGTTAAATATTCTGTTTCAATTAATTATAATGAAAGATTTTTTATATTTTTAAGGAAGAAGATGATTTTATCTCTCTCTATTGAGGAAGGTTTTTGTATTTAAGTCTCATCAGAAAGAAACTTTTCAACCAGCCGAAAAGCCTCATCCCGGTCATCGCGCTCAAGCCAGTGAAGCTGAAGGCCCCTTCGTTCCATGCCGCGAAACCAGGTCATCTGGCGTTTGGCCAGCTGATGGATTGCTGTCTGAAGTAAAGTAAC
>CAZPEK010000171.1:5319-8103 GCA_964585555.1 uncultured Leptospirales bacterium
TAGGAAATTGTTCCGATGATATGCTCCGTTACAAATTTATATTCCATCCCGAGGCGAAGGAGATTGTCTGCCGGCACCCCGGCAGCAAGAAGGCCTTTAACTTCCTCTACCATACCTTCTTTTAAGCGCGCTTCGAGGCGAAGGTTGATTCTTTCGATAAGCTCTTCCCTTGGAAATCTGACGGCGAGGATAAGCGGTTTAAAGACAGGAGCATTTTCGCCGGTAAAATGAACGGGATGGTTTTGCCGGTATCGTGAAATTTCAAGAGAGCGAATAATGCGCTTTTTGCTTGAGCAGTCGGTCCCGGCAAAAAGATCCGGGGCTTCTGATTTCAGGTCTGCTTCAAGTTTTTTCTTTGTCTCATTCATGAGTTTATTTCGCAGAAGGGTATCCTCGGGTGTATCGGCGACGCGGTAATTTTTCACTACCGCCTCGAGGTAAAGCCCGGTGCCGCCGCAGGCAATGGGAAGTTTCTGGCGATCGCGGATAGACCTGAAGGCTGCATAAAAGTCTGTTATGTAATGAAAAAGGCTGTAGGTTCCCCGGGGATCGGCAATATCGATGAGATGGTATGGAACCGGGTGCTCGTGGTTTCTATATTCGCTGAGGTCCTTGCCGGTGCCGATATCAAGTCCACGGTAGACCTGGCGTGAATCAGCACTCAGGATTTCACCATTAAATTTCAAGGCACAGTGAACAGCAAGGGATGTTTTTCCGGCAGCCGTGGGTCCGCAGATCATGACAAGAGGTGATGGTTTTGCCTGAATATTTATCATGACCGGGTAAATATTCTTCCTTTCTCTTTTGTTTTTCTGATCAGTTTCTTTATTTCTTTTTTTCTGTCAACCGATTCCCAGGAAAAATCAAAAGCGAAGTGGAATTCTTTATAGTGATGCAAAAAGAGTATTGCCTCAGCAAGATCACTGATGTCGACACCTGAACTATAAGCCTGGTATGATGGCGAGCGTGACATACCGTCAATATGCCATGATGTATGAACCTTCAGTGAGGCATCAAGATGGGCTTCGGTAACCTGGACAGGACCTTTTTTGATAATTTTTTTTCCTTTGAGGATTTCAAGAACATTAAATGACCGGGTCAGTTTTCTGTAAGGAGGAGGTTTTTCTTCTTCTGGAAATTCGATTCCCCCGGTGATATCAATATCTTCGCTGGTGATAAAGGGATCATTTTTGTTTGCTACAACGATGCACGTTGAATGGCGTACCATTTCTTCGAGGGTAAGGAATTGGTAGTGTATCTGCGACATGGCAGTTCCCCTTTAGTTATATTGATTTGTCTATAGAAGAATCAATTAATATTGACATCATTAGATTCCGATGAAAAACTCTCCAAAAATGGTGTGTACAGTCTCTCGCAGGGGCCGCACACACCATTTTTGGAGTCTATTATTGAGTATGATTCCTGATCATTATGATATCCTGTAATCTAATGTAAAACAAAAAACTATTAAAGGATTTATTCATGGTTGCTTTTTTATTTATTTTCGCTCTCATTACCGGTACTGCCGCGTGTTTTCTCACACTCTATTTGGGAAATACTTACGATTATATTTTCCCTGTGGGGGTGACCTTTTTTTTAGTCCTGATTGTTAACGGCCTGCTTCTTTTTCTCGGCTTACCGACTATCGGATTCTTTTTTCCCGCTTCATGGTTTTTTCTCATAATCGCGGGTGCCATCGGTGCGGGTATCGGCTTTTTTTCTATCCAGGGGATTAACGGTGCTTCAATACCAGGAGGTCTTTTTGTATTGTTTCTGGTCATCTATATGCCTTCATCATGTGAAATGTGCCACAGCAAAGATTATCGCAACCTTCTGGGGGAAGTAAAGAAATCTGACTTTTCAAAAAGCATACCGAAGGTGGAACTTGAAGATATTCGTCTTGTCTCTCTGGCAACCGCCTCGACCCTTGCCATAAAGGTTCTGGGACAGGCTGAAGGTGAAACTGTTCTTGGTTCCCAGTTGAAAATTGATTATAGCAGTGCATGTATTCAGGAAGTCAACGGAGAGCTCTGGTGGATTTTTCCCCTTGATTTTTCAGGTTTTTTTAAGTGGCGGAACCGTAAAACCGTGCCCGGGTATATCAGGGTGAATGCCCAGGATCCGACTCGTGAAGCTGAACTGATTGACCGAGACAAACGTACCGGTAAAAAATTTAGTATACGTTATACCCGTGAAGCATTCTTTTCGAGCTATCTTGATAGAAAGGTATACCTTAAATATCCGACAATCTATAATGATGATTTTACCTTTGAGGTAGACGATACGTGGCGGCCCTACTATGTTATTTCCGCCACTTCACCTGAGATAGGTTTCAGTGGGTATAAAACCCGGGGTGTTATTATAGCCGATCCTCAGACCGGTACAATAGAATTTCGGGAAATGGGGAAGATTCCTTCGTGGATTGACCGGGTTATTCCTCTTTATCAGGCCCATGATCAGATGACCTGGTGGGGAGAATATATACACGGCTGGTGGAATACAGTCTTTAGTGAAAAGGATATTCAGATTCCCACAGACTATGAATATGGCAAGGATCTCTGGTTTGTGAAGGTAGGAAAAAGAAAATACTGGTTTACCGGGATGACTTCACTGAATGCAAGTGACCAGTCTCTTGTGGGAACCATGATGATGGACACCAGAACCGGAAAGGCGAGCTATTATGTAATCCATGGAACTGATGAAAACGGGGTTCTTGAAAACGGGTATGCGGCCCTTGTCGCTGATGCGACGCTCTGGTCTCCTACTCAGCCGATACCCTATAAT
>CAZPEK010000172.1:0-8080 GCA_964585555.1 uncultured Leptospirales bacterium
GCAGACACAAACAGCGATGGCGCTCCTGATGACCAGGACGGTATGTTAGATAAATTTACTGAAACTGCAGTTACAGGCGGTGGAGCAGTCGCAATTGGAGTAGATACAAACACTGATACCTTTGTTTACCCCACGGTATCAACTGGTAAGAACAATGCCGAAGCAATTGCAAAGGCACAGTATACTACGCTTATCACTAAAAGTATCACTATTTCAGCAACTGCTGTTGAAGCAATAGTTACTGACTGGGCGAATCAATCTGATGATTACCAGATTGTAAGTGTACGCGGTGACACGACAGCTTATGATATAGGTCATATTCCCAACGCCATTAATATCCCCTATAGTGAAATAGCAAATCCTGAACAGTTGAAGCGACTTGATCCAAATAAAACAATTATTGTTTACTGCTACACTGGACACACCGGCGGCATAACAACAGCTGTTTGGAATCTTCTTGGTTACAATGCAAAAAACATGATGTTTGGATATGATGCATGGGCAGATAGCACAAGTTTTGATGCGGCTACTGCAACATATAGCCTTACAACAGCAAAATAATGCAATTATTATAATCAATAGATTGTAATAAGGCCGCGCGGACCCCCTCGACCTCACCTCAAGGCTCCGCGCGGCCAACCCTTCTGAAAAGAAACATTCCTTCTTCCGAGTTACTTTCACTTTATTCTTTCTTTGCAAGCAGTTTTCTGAGACTATTAGAGGCTCTGGCCCCGCATTGTTTTAACCAAATCCTATGGTGCTTTTTAAATAAGCTATTCCCAATTACTAAACCCATTCTAAAAGAAGCTCTGGCCTCCGGTTCTCCTTACATTTACTCAAACCAAAATGGGGCCAGAGCCTCGAAATCCTACCAGAGACTAAAACATATAAAAAACTAAAAAAAATTTAACATCTCACCTCTGGCATTCGTTTACCTTGTATACCCCACGTTAAGGAGAAAAATCATGGCCAGGAAAAAGCAAATTTGGCTGCCGGAAGTGACCTATCACTGCTATTCACGTTGTATTGAATTGCGAAACCTGCTCACCGAGACATGGGTCAAAGATATGGCCGTTGATGTCCTCAACATTACTCTTGAAAAATACCACTTCCAGCTAATCCAGGTCGAATTTGTCAATAATCACTTCCATTTCACCATCAGAACGCTGGAAGGCGGCGAAAACATTTCACGAATAATGCAGTACATCAAAGCCAGGATCGCGGAAAACTATAACCGAAAAATGAACAGAACCGGCCCCTTCTGGAACGAACGCTTCAAGTGCAAAATTATCGAGCATGCAGAGAATCCCGTCACATATTTCATAAATCTTGCTCTTTACATTGGCTACAACAGTGTAACAAAAGGCTTGATAAAAAATCCTCGGGACTCAAAATATAATACATTCCGAATTATGGTAGAGGAAGACTACATTCCACCGTTAAAAATAACCTTCCATCCATTTTTCCTCTCTCTTGGCACCACGCATTCAAAAAGAATAAAAAAATTTAAAAGTTATGAAAAAGCCTACAAAAAAAGACTTCACGAACTGCACCCTGTCCCATTGTCATAAACAATATTACCTGTGGAAGAAAAATAAGAATTGTCAGTTTTCCATTACCTGATATTGTGGGAAAAAACAAATAATGGTATATATATGTCAGAACTATTTACACACACATTTCTAAAAATATTTTTTCTCCTAACGCCCTTCTTCCTGCTTTCATCTTTTCTTTCAATGACCCGTGAGATGACGCAAAAAGAAAGAAGAGCAACTGCAGCAAAAGTTACCCTTTCTATCATTATAATCGCTATAGTGCTGGTATTGCTGGGCAACCAGATCTTCAATATTTTTGGAATTACCTTAAACTCTTTAAGAATCGGTACCGGCATTCTCCTGTTTCTCTCAGCTAAGGATCTTGTTCAGGGAACTGATACAATAGAAATTAAAAAGGAAGAAAAAAATATCGCTGTTGTACCCCTTGCCATCCCGATAGGGATAGGCCCTGCAACAACCGGAGCACTCCTGGTAATGGGAAGTGAATTAAAAAAACTTTCTCTCAAGCTTACAGGGATCGGAGCCGCGGTTACCGCCATTATTGCAGTAGGCCTCCTGCTTTACATCAGCGGCTATATCGAAAAACTGGTCAAACGCCAGGGGCTGGTCATTATGAGCAAAGTAACGGGATTGATTCTCGCTGCCATGGCTTCTGAGCTTATTATGACCGGAATTAAAGGCTTTTTAAAATAGCGGCATTATTACAAACCCATTTTGTCCATACCGCCCCTTTCCAGGTCACAGCAGGTTGGAGGCAATATCCGCCAGTTCTGAACGTTCACCCTTTTCCATGGTAACGTGGGCATACAGCTCCTGGCCCTTCATTTTATCAATGAGATAGGTGAGCCCGTTTGAACGGGAATCAAGATACGGGGTATCAATCTGGTAGGGATCACCGGTAAAAATAATTTTTGTACCTTCACCGGCCCGGGTAATAATCGTTTTCACCTCATGGGGGGTAAGATTTTGCGCTTCATCCACGATAAAGAAAACCCGGGGAAGAGACCTGCCCCTGATATAAGCGAGAGCGGTTATTAAAAGCTTTTTAGTATGGATCATTTCATTGATACGACTGTATTCCTGAGAATCTTCTGCGAACTGATTTTGGATCACCGAAAGATTATCAAAAAGTGGCTGCATGTAGGGATCCAGCTTTTCACTCACATCGCCGGGCAGAAATCCCAGGTCACGATTGGAAAGGGGTACAATTGGCCGGGCAAGAAGAATCTGCTTAAAATCTTTCCGCATTTCCAGGGCTCCCGCCAGGGCCATCAGGGTTTTACCGGTTCCCGCCTTCCCCGCAAGGGTCACCAGGGATATATTTGGATCCATAAGAACATGAAGTGCAAAGGTCTGTTCAGCATTTCTCGGCTGAATACCATAGGCACGTTTCTTTTCTACAATACGCAGCTCATCAGCTGCCTTCACATAACAGGCAAGAATACTCTGGCTGGTATTCCTCAGGATATAATTTTCATTTGGTACCGGCTCAACCTGCAGACCTGATTCTTCAAGGGGTACACTTCCTTCTTTATAAATTCGATCAATAACATCATGATCTATGCCCTCTACAAGATTCTTACCTTTATAAAGTTCATCGATGTTCTGAATTTTACCGGTTTCATAATCTTCAGATCTAATCCCGATGCTCTTTCCCTTCATTCTAAGATTAATGTCTTTAGAAACAAGCACTACCCGATCTTTCCCGTATTCCCGGGCAAGGTTATATGCAACAGCAAGAATGCGGTGGTCAGGACTGTCTTCCCAGAAAATTTCCTTCAGGGTGTTGTCCTTCTGTATGTTCGTCCTGACAACAATATTGCCGCCAGTCTCAAGGCCCACACCATCTTCGGCAAACCGTTCTCCCATAAGGGCATCAAGTTCACGAGAAAATTCACGGGCATTATAGTTGATAATTTCATTGCCCCGCTTAAAACGGTCAATTTCTTCGAGGAGGGTTATAGGAATGACTACATTATGTTCTTCGAAGGAAAAAATAGCACGAAAATCATAAAGCACCACATTCGTATCGAGGACAAATATCTTATTGCTGTTATTTTCTAGCATACAGTAATTAGAATCCTTATGAGACATAATATTAATTATGTCTTCATAAAAATCAATACTTTTTCTCTATTTTTTTTCCATCATAAGAAAAAAACACAAAAAAGGGCCAGAGCCTCATTAAAATGATAAAGGAAGATAACTTCTTTACAGCCGCAGCTCCCCATGATAGAAGATGCCATGAACAGTCCCTACCACAACAATCAGGGAAACCTGATCGACTATTATGAACTTCTCGGCGTTGAGCATACCGCGGGAAAAGAACAGGTAAAAACCGCTTTCAGGCAGTTGATAAAACTTCATCATCCTGACAGGGGAGGAAGTCTTGAGCTTGAAGCTCTTGACCAGATAATAAGGGGATACCGGGTGCTTTCTGATACAGCGCTGAAATCTGAATATGACCGCATGCTCCTTGAACTGGAACAAAGAAAACTTCCTGAACCGGCAACCGTACCGAAA
This sequence comes from uncultured Leptospirales bacterium, assembly GCA_964585555.1. Lineage (GTDB taxonomy): Bacteria > Spirochaetota > UBA4802 > UBA4802 > UBA5550 > CAZHNW01. The sequence continues at coordinate 4,080 of CAZPEK010000172.1, forward strand.
AAACGTATACTCTATTCAGCGTCACTCAAGGAAATGCTGAAAATAAGGCTTCTTCCGAAGGGGATGAAACGAAAAGATATATTATACCACCTGGGGCAGGATATCGAAATACTGGTAACTGAAAATGACCTGAGAAACGGGGCCAGAGCCTATGTTGAACTTCCTTCACGAATGCCCTGCCCTCTCTGTTACGGCCGGGAGCAGGAGTGCCATATCTGCCGGGGAGTGGGGAGGATTCATACAACGTCCCACCTTGAAGTCTCCATACCAGCGGGAACCCCCCGGGATACCATCATTGATGTTGACCTGATGAAGGTACGTCCTGACCGCCTCACCACCTTCCGGGCAAAGGGAATCCGTATCCGCATTACTCTTTTAGATCGGGCCTACCTGGAAAGCCTGTAAGCTGTAAACTTCCTCACCCATAAAAAACTAACTGCCGCGCCTCACACGGTGAAGTACATCAATGGTATGACGCAAAAGCCCCGCATCACCGGGAGCCCCATGACCGGGGACCACTTTCAATACCCCTGCATAGCGCTGCAGCACCTTCTCGGCATTCCAGGGCCATTTCTTCATATCCGCGTCATCTGTATTGCCGGGGCTCTGAGCCGCTGCGGCCAGGACCATGCAGCCCCCGAAAAGAATATTTTTCAAAGGGAAGAAGACCACCAGGTTGTCCTTTGTATGGGTCGGCCCGGGATAAAAAACGTCAATGGCCCCCTCAAGAAGGCGTCCCCGCCCCTCACTGTCGGTAATAATCTGCCTGTCCGGCCCCGTAAGGGTCAGAGCCTCGAAGGCCTTTCGGTATTTCATGTTTTCTTCACCCTTCAAGAGGGGAAGAAGCTTCTTCAGGGAGCGGGGCCCCTGGACGCGGGTCAGCTCTGCAGTCAGGGCGGTACCATAGACCGGAATACCGGCTCTCCTCAAAGCCTCATTCCCCCCCAGGTTATCGACATGAAAGCCGGTATTAATTGCCAGAACCGGCAGACGCTGAAATTTCCGCTTCATCCAGTCGAGAAGCCGGGCCGCCGCCTCAGGCGTATAAGGGGTATCTACCATGCAGAAGCCCTTTAAGCCGCAATTCACAATCAGTGAGTTGGCCGGCCAGGGAAATGAATGAGTCACCAGGTAGACCCCCGTCTGAATCTTCTCAACACGGAGATTTTCTCCAGGGAAGAACACCACCCCCACCGCGTCTACTGCCGCCTTTTCAGGAATAATATTTTTCGTACACGAGAACCCCGCGAATATAATCAATATAGTGAGTATGGGTATAAATTTTCTATGCATCAGCTAACCCTCCGGTTCGGCAGCTGCATGCTCAGAGCCTCAAAAGCGACTTCCAGCCAGGGTCAAAGCTCTTCGAAATGCCGCTGCCGGCAATATTGTTATTGCCACAATTTCCTCCCATGCTATGGTAGCGATGAGGTATGTTTATATTCGACCCAAAGTGATAAAATGAAAAGAAAGATACCAGGATAGAGGAACTTTTTTCACTTCCTTCTACCCTGACAAAAAGCGGAAACCGGCACATGAAAAAGAAAAAAGACCCGAAGGTCATCCCCATTAACCAGGTCGAAGAACGTGACCGGTGGATTGTCGTGCCGGGGACTTCACTTGAGGGAAACCGCCGCCGCATCAAGGAAGTTCCCCGGGGACGCAACCAGTGCAATTTTGCCGCAGGGGTCCCGAAAAGTATCAATGACTTTATCTACCGCACCGTCATGCAGCTCGGCCTCACAGACCGAAAGCTGATTTTCAGCCGCGGGGTGGTCCGCTCCCGGCATCTCAAGGTAAAACACGCCGTCAGCATCAAAGAACTCGACTGGGACGTTGGCACCCTGATTACCATTCCGCGGATCCTCAAATATGGAGAATATATCACCCTGGTCATTGAGGGGTCAGAGCATACCCTGCGTCTTATGGAGCTGGTGGTCCTCCACGGCCTGTTGCAGCTGGCGTATCCCAAAAAAAATGCTGAATATTATGCCGCCATGGCGGCCCTGGTCCTGGCCCGGGGATTCAAGCATCTGGATAGAGAGAATCTTCCCGAGGTTATCAAAAAAACGTAAGGTTCTACCTCCATGAGGCTCTGAGCAACACCAAGCAATGAAACAGTATATCACATCACTGATCACCAGGTTTCTCTCCCGCCCCGTCGAAATAACCGAAGGGGCCAGAGCCTTTGCTGAAAGCAGCCTCGGAATTACCGACCCCCGGAAACTTGCAGAATTCATGCAAAGCGAAGAAGCCGAAGATTCGGGGCTGATTCAACTGCTCCTCCATCCGCCATCAGTCCTGAAAGAAGCGGCAGAAAAACATATCCCCCCTGAAGGATTCTCAAGGCTTGAGATATCTGAAATAAAAGAGACATTGACAAAGGAAGTTAAGGCGATCACCATCATTGATCATGAAACCGGCACATCAGGGGCTCTGGCCCCTGCCAAAAATATGATAAAACAGTTTCTTGCTGACCTGCGCCTTGATGCTGCCGTCCCCAATACCTTTCCCGGGATCCGGGGCTCAGAGCCCCGGATCCCTATACCGCCCCGCATCAGGTATCGCCTCAGGCGTCACTGGCACCGCCTCACCAGTGAGGCACAAAAACAGATCATGATACTGGCTGAATCCCTTGCTGAAGAATCAAATCCCGAAAATGAAGCGTCACTTCTCGACAGGTCCGCGACGCTTCTCGGCAGGATACAAGATACCGATGACCCCTATGAGATCATCTCCCGACAGAAGCAGTCAGCAGAAAAGCTGATCGATGCCATCAGGTATTTTGAAGAGATGCAGAAAAAATACAGCATGGACATACTGATGTCGATGCGCCTGACCCCGCCCCCGGAAAACTACGATGATCTTCTCTCTGACATCATAATGCTTGATCAAATCAGCCGCATTCTTTTCGGCATTCCCGCCCGGGGCCGGGCCCCGGAAGAGAATATTGCCATGGATGGAAAAAATAATTTAAAAAATTTGTGGTAGGCCCCCCAACCCCCCCGGCGGGGGGCTTAAAGAAACTCTTCACGATCAGACAAGTCCCCCTCCGGGGGATTTAGGGGGCGTGCAGCCTAGCCTTTCAAAGGATACAGTTCCTTATAAGGAATTCCCGTCAGTTCTTCGCAGACCTTTTGAGTTTCGGGTGTTACATCAGACCTGGAACCACCCTTTTTCAGACGCTCTGTTTCAGCTGTCAACACGGCGTGAGTATGGGGGGTGATCTTAAAACGAAGGGCTACAATAATTCCGAAAATAATTAATATAATCGGACCCACAAGAAACAGAAGCTTTAAGTTCTGAAGAACTTCCGGGCTGTTTACTACTTCAACCACACTGCCCTTTTTTGCCGATTCAAATCCTATCAGCTGAAGCACAACACCGATCAATGGAATGGCTATAGCTCCGTTTACCATTTTTCTAACCAGAGTCATTGCCCCGGAATATGTTCCTGACCGCATTTCTCCCGAGATCAATTCATCAACGTCTATGACCGATGGTAATATTGCCCAGGGCATTAACACCCCGGCAGATGTTCCGAGCCCGATGGATATACAAACAATAGCAACATCCAGTCCCGTTGAAGCGGGGCCAAGGGTTGTTGAAAAAACCATACCAGCTGCCCAGATGCATAATCCTATTATATAGGCAAAACCCTTTCCTTTTTTGTTCCCGATAAAAACATATACGGGCAGCATAAGTGTCTGGGTAATAAGAATTGCCCCCATTGCAACGGAAAACAGTTCAGGTTTTTTCATATAATCTGTTATATAAAAAGCAAAAAGAGCAAGCAGCACATCCATTGCAGTATACGAGCAGACATACATCCCGAGGTGAACCCGGAAGGATTTATTTTTTAATATTGTAAAAAATTCTTTAAATATCGAAAGAGATCCTCCCCCGTTACTTTCCCTGCTAATGACCGGCAGTTCCCAGGTTCCGAAAAAGACTATGATAAATGGAAGAGCAAAAAAGATACCGAATCCCACTGCCATTAC
>CAZPEK010000173.1:0-6106 GCA_964585555.1 uncultured Leptospirales bacterium
AACAGGAGATATTCCGACGGCGGGTACAGATATTTCTCGAAGAAAAAAGCATCACGGGCATTGAAACAGAAGTGGATGACGAGACCCGCATACTGATTGCCGCCAGTGCGGTCATGCCGGTTTTTCGGCTTCCCGAATTCGAATACGATTCCCTCGGCGAAGTCCTGGTCTACCCGGGCAGCTTTGACGATTCCTTTACCACCGATGGCGACGGTCATGATATTCTTGGCATGGTTATCTCTCATAGTTCAACAATGATAATTTCCAAGCCCGCCCTCTACGAAAGCTTCAGAAATTCCAGTGACGGCCACAATGTGGGGATCCACGAATTCATTCATAAGATTGACGAAGAGGATGGGGCCATCGACGGCATCCCGTCCCTCCTCATGGACCGACGGAGCATCAAGAAGTGGAACGCTGTAATGGAGAAGGAAGTAAAAATAATTGAAGAAGGAAGATCAGACATCAATCCCTACGCCCTGACCAACAGCGCGGAATTTTTTGCCGTTACAGCAGAATACTTTTTTGAAAAACCGGAAGTTATGGCAGAACGCCACCCTGAACTCTACACCCTTTTTTCATCGGCCTTCCAACAGGATCTGAAATCAATCATGAAATCTGTAACCGCTGACATGATGGGACGGGGCCGAAGAAAAACCCGACGCAACGCCCCCTGTCCCTGTGGAAGCGGAAAAAAATACAAGCACTGCTGCCTGAAGAAAAAGCAGTAAGGGATACCAATACGCAGATTGGAAAAATTGAAAGCGTGAAAATAATGAAGGCGCGAAAGCGTTTTCGCGCCTTCATTATTTTCAATTCGCGCCTTCTTTAATAATCTTTAACGCATGGTACCAAAGGATTCAAAAAAACGCTTCTCCCCGGGAGATTCCTTTTTCCCTGTTCCCGAGTATTTCATTTCATAGAGAAAATTTCCGATAAAGATGACCCGGTACCGTTTACGATAGGTGGTGCCTCTTGTCTCCCGGACAATCAGGCTGTCGGTCCCCCTGATGCCCCGGTAGCTGAAAGGCTGGCTGGAAACAAGACGCCCTCCTCTCCGGGTTCCCTGGGAAACCAGCTGGCTCGTAGTTTTCTCAACCTGGGACCGGGCCTTCGAAGGATTCATACGGTATTTATACTCAATGACCCGGAGGTAATATGTTGAGTTCCCCTTTGTCATCTGAAAACGGCTGTAGGCGTAGTGCCGGTCAGACTTATAGCGCTCCCCGGCTTCCGGCTCTCCGGGAAAGCTCACCTTCAGGTTTGCCGCCCCTGAAGTTACGTTATACCAGGGAACTTTTTGTGCTGCCTCAGCGGTACTAAAAAGACGAACCGTATCAATTTTGAAAAGATCCCCATGGGTGATAACCCCCACGGCAAGGGATGTACCGTCGGGACTAAAAACCACTGCATTGATGCCCTGGTTGCGCCCCGCCATAACCTGTACCAGGCGCCCGGTTGCCGCGTCCCAGAGCCTGAAGTTATTCCGGTAACCCATGTCGGCACTGGCAATGTACCTGCCGTCGGGAGAAAAGCTGACCGTGGAGACAAAACCATTATGACCTGTCATCTCCCGGACCACCCGGCCTGTGGCACTGTTCCAGATGATTACTTTTTTATTAGTGCTTCCCCCGGCTATAAACCGGCCATCAGGGCTGAAGGAGACATCACTGACATCAGCGGCATAGTGAACTTTTTTTATAAGCACCTTTGCCTTCATATCAAATATCATGATCCCGTGTTTCTTGTTTGAAATGCCGCAGGCAAGACGGGTCCCGTCACTGTTAAAGGAAAGACCGCTGATATACTCATGGCTCACCGGAAGAGTCGACCGGTAGAGAATTTTAACCAGACGCCCTGTCGAGGCATTCCAGAGTTTCAAGCTCACCTTATTGCCCTCATCAATACCCGCAGTCACCAGGAGATCACTCCCGGGAAAAAAGGCAAGACCGCTCTTCTCCCCGCTATGGGCCTTTATTGTACGAAGGAGGGTCCCATCTGAAAAACGAGAAATCTTCACTGCCCCATCCATGAAACCGACCGTAGCGATCAGGGTTGCCCCGTCATTGAGAGCCATATAGTTTAATGGTTTATTTTGGGGATTTTCCACCCCCCGTGTTGCCCTTTTGCCGGTTTTTGTATCCCAGACAATAACTTCATTTTTGCCTCCTGACGCAACCAGGTAGCGGCCATCATGCGTAAAGGCAATAGCATGAACCGTGGTTCGATGCCCTTCAAAGGCCTGATAATCGGGGGAAAAAACATCGGCAAAAACTGTGTTAGTTATCAATAAGCTTATTAGAAAAAAGAATATACTGAAACATCTCATAGTGTTCCCACTCCTGCTTGTATTCGCAATCAAGAAGTAACTGTAATTTCCAGAAATGACAAAAACAAGAAAAAATTATCAGCAATTATTCCCCCACACAATCTCTTGGGAGTATATGACACTAAAGACAGAATCAAAGAATAAATATACAGTTGCCCGGCAGACAGCGGGTACCTAAGACCCGGCCTGCCAGTCACTCTCCCTGGCACTGCTGATATTCGAGAGAAATTCCTTCATACGGCGGGCAATAAATTCTTCACGGCCGTTTATAAACTTGTGGGCATTACTATCGACAAGAATCAGCTCACTCTTCTCATTGTGGGTATATTTTGCCGCGTCTTCAGGCGAAGTGATGTCATCTTTCTCTGCAGAAAAAACACAGACCGGTACCTGTATATCCTTTTCACGGCCTCTCAAATCGGTAAAGCCGATGCCCTCAACAGCAACACGAAACTGGACCCAGGGATCAAGTTCTTTAAAACGCTTTTCAGCATAGGAAAAATTACTCGCCTCTTCTTTGCTTCGGGTCAGGCGCAGCCATCCAAAGACTGCAATTTTGATAAGGGTCTGAAGCCAGTAGGGGGTGAAACGGATTGCCCTGAGAACCGCCGCTCCCCGATAATAGGGAGCCGGAGAGACAAACACCATGGCTGCCGGCTTTGACCGGTCAAGAAGGGTAAAATGATGCATAAAAGCAACCGCAAGGCTTGAACCAAAAACGATAAATTCATTATCCTTCAATTCAAGAAGTTCAATTACCTCTTGAAGCTCCCGACCGAAGTCTTCTGCGTAGTAGATTCCCTTTTTCCGTTTCTTAGTCGATTTTCCAAAACCCCGGGGCTCATAAATAACAACATTATATTCATCGGTTAAATGGGCCGCCAGAATAGACCGCTCTTCAATGCTGCCGAAAAAACCGGGAATTATTATTACTGTCCGGGCATCGCTGCGTCCTTTTTTATTTTTAAACGATGCGGCCCGAAGTGAAATGTCGGGATCAGATGTAAGTGTAAGATAAAATTCCTTCAAAATATTCCCCCTGAAAATACCGGTAACCGTAAAGCCCTTACAGGCAGGAAGCTAAAAAACTTCCCCTCTTCCCTGTCAATCAAAGGCCCAGGATCTCTCTAGAAAAACTGCTGTTTCTCTAATATATAATAGACTGACCGGTATCGAACAGGATTTTTTTTATAATCAGCAATTTCCTCTTCTAACTTCCCTAATTGCTCTTTTATATCATCGCCAGGTGCATCGAAAACGGGACGTCTGCCCAGAGACGCTTCAAGGCAGAGAAAATATTCCTTCCCCCATACCTCTTCATCAAGATAGAATGAATCCGCAAGACGGCATTCTTGCTCCGAAAAAAACCGTAGCTTCTCCTCTCTCTCATCAACTTCATCATGAAGAATCAGCCAGCCCCCGGGTCGAACCAGGTCGGCAAGCCGTGAAAACCCCGCTTTAAAACCTGTCATATTTAAAAGTCCCTCGGCAAGAATAAGATCAAAACTTTTTTCAGCAAGAGGGGCATCAAAAATTGATCCACGAAGAATCTCAATACGGTCATCAAGACCCAAAGCAGAAGCCTTCTCCCTGAACCGCTGAAGCTCCGCCTCGTCGATATCCAGGGCAGTGATATGACAGGGCATCAAAGCGGCAATGTCAAGAGAGACAACACCTGAACCGCAGCCTCCATCAAGAATGCGCGGATTTTTCATGGGGGGAAGTCTATCCATTGCCTGCCGGGTATACCGGAGAAGATTTTTCCGGCACCGGTCCCGCAGATCTGTCGGGGAAATGTTTTGAGAGGAAGTCACTTCTTCTGCACCAGTTCCATTTCAAAACATTCGATGGCCCCATTGCTGAAAGGAAGAAACCGGTCAGCGTCAAAAGGCTTCTCTCTCTCCATCAGCTTTTTAAACTCACTGGTTATTTCAGAGTCGGCAACCCATCCCCGGTGGCGGACATGCTCTGAGCCGAAACTTCCCCGTCGGGATTCTTCATAAAGGGCCATGCCGGAAAACCCGCATGATGTGCAGGCAATGATCTGAAGGGATTGTTCATCCGATGAACTGTCAGGCCCCAGTTCTTTTGATGCGGTAATTTCAAGACGGGGCTCTGAGCAGCAGGGGCAGATAAAACTCATAGTTTGACTTCCTTCCGTGTAATACTTAAGAACTCAAATAATACTCGAAAAGATTCCAAAAAAAACAAATTTTCTCTCCCACGGGGATAAAATTTTTACCATATCGACCACCCGGTTTTTTTATGAACATTTTTCTCATTTTCTCTAAAAAAGTTATTGCATTTATTGCACGCAATATCTACATTTAACCTGTTATTAACTGAGTAACTAATCATTAATTTACATCAGGCATAAAGGGGGTTATGATGAACAGAGTAACAGGACTTATAACGGGACTGTTTGTGGCAGCCCTGTTCGGCTGCGACAGCGGCAGTAGCTCTAAAACAAGAGTGGAAACAATTAATATTCAGCGTCAGGAATATATTGACGCGACTGTAGCGGCTACACCCTCCAGTCCCTATACTGAACTCGTTCGACTGTATGCGGGGCCGGCACATACTGATACCGAAAAGGAACTTCGCGGCGATCCAGTCACTGATATGAGTGGACTTGCCAAGCTTGATGCCCGTCTGGACTGTGCAGACTTCCATCTCCCGGCCCTTCTCAGTGTCCTTTACCGGTTCTCAGATAAATTGAGCCAAACATTTCTGGATGATGCAAAAACATCATTGCTCAATTTCAAATACTGGCCCGACGAACTGGCTGACTGGACCTGGGACTATCCGGCCGATACAGATTCTCTCACAATTTACATGCTCTCACAGGGAGATACATCCCAGCAGGCACAGGCTGCTGCACTGCAGGATCTCTTCGACGGAGTCGATGACATGAATGACGCATGTTACTGGTCAGAAAACCACTTCATTCTCTACAGTTCAGGCGCCTACCTGGCGGCACAACTTTATCCTGACGAGATCTTTACCGCCAGCGGCCAAACTGGCTCAGATCGTTTAACCACATTCAAAACCCGTATATTAAAGTGGCTTGATCTTCGCTTTAAAACAGGATTCAGCGAATGGCTTTCCAATGTTTATTATAATGAAGACATGCCCGCCCTGTTAGCTCTTATTGAACTGGCAGAAGATTCTGAAATACAGAAAAAAGCAACCATGGTTCTCGATTTAATGTTAGCCGACATGGCATTGAATCACTTCAACGGGACCTTCGGCAGCACCCACGGCCGAACCTATACCACCAAGATGAGCGGTTATAGTGACAGTACCGGCGCGACCTTTAACCTGCTCTTTAATCTCAATAATATAGGAATCGGCAACTATACCGCATCAATGCTGGCAGTGAGTGAAAAATATCAGCTGCCCAGGGTGATTTATGAAATGGCCCTTGATACAAATAGAAGCGAGTATATCAATAAACAGCGCATGGGCCTGGTATTTGAAGACAATGCCACCATGCAGAGTAAATGGGGCCTCGACTATACAAGTCTCGAAGACGGCATGACCTTTCTCACCCTTGAAGCCTACGCCCATCCCTATACCATCAACACTTTTAAAAACATGCTCGACGGCTATTACTGGTGGGGCAACGACCAGTTTCTCGGCTTTAAAGAGAGCAGACTGCTTGTGGAAAATCCTAATCTCCTTGATGCCTATCTTGGATACCCGGATGGGACCACCGGCGTAAGTACTCTCCCGGAACTGGCGACTTTCGCGGAAAAAGACCTGACCCGCAACATG
>CAZPEK010000173.1:6116-8079 GCA_964585555.1 uncultured Leptospirales bacterium
TAATATCTACACGTACCGGACCCCTGACTACATGCTCAGTACGGCACAGGACTGGAGAAAAGGCTACGGCGGCGACCAGCAGTCACCATGGCAGGCGACCCTCGGCATAGACGCGACCTGCTTTGTCACCCATCCCGGTATAGACAACCCGGCAATTACCGGAAATCCTTCTCCAAGTTACTGGACCGGCAACGGTACACTTCCCCGGGCCATCCAGGTAAAGAATGTTGTGATTTCTCTTCATGATATCACCGGTCCCTATGAGGCGGCGGCAACAGAACCGGCACTCTACTTTGATAATCTTCCCCTCTATACGCATGCATATCTGCCGAAAGGACATTACGATGAAATCGAAGAATATACCATTACTGCCGGCGGGGGATACTGGATCTTTGCCCGCAAGGGAACCGGCTATATTGCCCTCTATACCAGGCAGGCCTACACATGGGAAACAAATACTGATGATGCAAGCCATGGCAATGACAATTATGAAATCAAGGCACCGGGCGAACAGAATGTATGGATGTGTGAACTGGGCCGTCAAGCTGATTACGGAACTTTTGCCGATTTTAAAGATGCGCTCAAGGCGGCAGCCCTGAGCGTTACCGTGGGGTCAACCAACCCGGCATCTGAACCTTCTGACAAGTCAGCTATTACCGTTTCTTTTGATTCACCTTCACAGGGACTTCTCGTCATGGCATGGGATGGAAACCTCACTCAAGACGGTACCCCCATTAATGTCAGTGACTACAAGCGTTATGAAAATCCTTACGCACGTTCTGACTTCCCTGGAGAGACTGTTGAATTTAATTATAATGGAGAATCCCTGGAACTTAATTACAGCAATAAAAGCAGAAAAGCTTCAACGTTGATTATACCATGATCAATACACCTCCTTCCACCGATACAACAGGGCATCTCCTGATGAGATGTCCTGTTTTTTATTTTTAAAGCAGCTTCAGTCCTGCCCGTAGAGACCAAAAAGCCTTGACGAAGGCCTTAACTTCCTTTCAAATATAAAACTAAAATACATTTTCAGGCGAGGTAATGCATGATCACCCTTATTGCAACATTGAAAGTAAAGGAAGGAAAAATGGATGAGGCAAAGGAAGCCCTCAAAGAAATTGTTCCGGCCATTAAGAAAAACGAACCCGGCTGCCTTGAGTATATTCCCCACACGGTTCGGGGCGAAGACAATACACTGATCTTCTATGAAAAATACCAGGACAAGGATGCCCTGAAGGCCCATTCAGCCGGCATTGTAACCTCCCTTGAAAAGCTCCTTCCCCTTCTTGAACCGGGAATGGACATCAAGACCTGCTACGAGATACTCGATCAGTAAGCCCTATGACACTGCAGATACCCGACAGCTTTCACTACCGGGACAAAAGGTATGACATAACCGCCTTTGGATCAGGAGCACCGTTCAAGCCAGATAAATTCGGGTTCAAACCCCGGTCAACGACTACCGCCTCACACCGGGGATACCGGTGCATCTATGGGATTCTCGAGGGCCGTCTCATTCTGAAGCAGCTCGACATCAACCTCTTCACCGAAGAAGGCGACGATCCATGGGAAATACTTAGTGGCAATCCCCTGAACGGCATTGAACCGATAGTCGATGGCAAAAATTCACTTTTTAACAATCTCTACCCTGACGTATACCTCTTCATTGATTATACCGGTTCTCTGACCATTGCTGCTGATTTCATCCAGGAGCATTATGAACACATGGGCTTTGCCCCAACCTGGAAATATGCAGACGTCCGTATGCTGACCTTCGAGAAGGGTATCCTCACAGTTGAAGATAACCGGTCAGAAAAAAACAAAGACTTACGAGAAAGAATTTTACGGGGAGAGGAAGAATTCCCCTCCATCGCACCCCCAACAAAATAAACTTCAAGGACGCAATAAATGAAATCATCAGAATTGACCGTTAAAATAATTCATGAAGGAGTGATCT
>CAZPEK010000174.1:0-280 GCA_964585555.1 uncultured Leptospirales bacterium
CCGATTCGCCGAGATGTACTTTCTTCGAATCGATGGCCCCTTCGAGCTCTTTCTTGATCTCATTGGAGCGTTTTCCCGCCTCTGCACGTTCCTGGGGGGGGAGTTCAGAGAGGGATCGGAGAATTGTGGTTAATTCTCCCTTTCTTCCAAGAACGCGAACCCGCAATTCTTCAATTTCGGTGATGGATGTGGTTTTACTGATCGCCTCAAGGGCTGATTCCCGGATTTTTTCCATTTCCCCTTTCATTTTTGCACCTGTTCTTTTTTCGTTGTAGATATT
>CAZPEK010000174.1:290-7977 GCA_964585555.1 uncultured Leptospirales bacterium
ATAAAACAAGTTCTTCTGGGAGCATTATGTGTGGGGCCGCCGCGGGCAGTCTCACATACAATTCTTTTAAAGAGTATGCTGACTTGTTTTTTTTTAAATCATTTGCAATACATTGAAATGATGAAGAAAAGTCAAGGAAAAGAGTCTTATTATCGCAATTAAAACATATCAACAGGCACGTCGTGCTGATGAAGGCGATCCGGTTTATATACCTGTACAGAATTGAATTTTTTTTTAATAATTGAATATTTTTGTTCCGAAAGTATTGGTGAAAGGGAATTTTTTATATATCTTGTTTTTTAAATTAGCGGTTGAGGAGTCTTCCATGCAGCGGAAAAATGAACTGACAATGGCTCAGGAGAAACTTAAAATGAAGGAATGTCTTGCCGAACAGGCCAGACAGAAAGGCATGAAAAGTACCTATAGCAACTACCGGGAAGACATTGATGCTCTAAAAGAAGAAATTCAACTTATGAAAGTTAACTGAATTTTTACAGATCCGCATTTAAGGCGTCTATAGCCATGCGAGCAGCTCCAAGAGCAGGTATCCTGGAGTGATCCTGTATTGGTAAATATTTCACATCTTCCTTGCAGCCCTTCAGGGCGCGGGTGTTAACCGTTTTTTTAATTGCCGGTATCAGGTATTTGTGAGCCATAGATAAACCGCCTCCAAGTATTACCGCCTCGGGGTTAAAAAGATTAATAAGGTTGGCGATTCCTACACCGAGCCAGGTGCCGATTTCCCTTAATGAAGCTTTCGCGAAGGCATCACCCCTTTCAGCTTCTTCAAATATTAATTTTGCTGTCAGTGGTTCATTTTCAAGGCGTTTATATACAGAAGATTCTTTATTCTTTTCTTTTTCTTCCTCTACATACTTAACCAGGGCGGTTGCCGAGGCATAGCGTTCGAAACATCCATGGTTTCCGCACCTGCAGGGCCGGCCGTTGGCCTCAATGGTCATATGTCCCACCTCCATGGCGCTGCCGCTCTGACCGGTATATATTCTATTGTCGATGATAATGCCGCCGCCGATACCAGTACCAATGGTAAGCATGATCCAGTTTTTGTACTTTGTGCCGTTTCCCTTCCACCAGCTGCCGATTAGAGCTGCTGTTGCGTCATTTTCAAGGTATACTTTTATGCCGGTCTTTTTGGAGAAATTTTTAACCAGGGGATAGTTCTTAAAGTAGGAGATATTAGGGCTGGTTACAACCATGCCCTTTTTCCGGTTTATGGTGCCTGCGGAGCCGACACCCATGGCCTTTATGTCTATTTTAGATATCCCGGCTATTGTGGCCAGGTCTTCTATCAGGTAATATACCGCCTCTTCAAGCTCTTTTGCCGAAGGGGGAGTGTCTACGGATCGATCGCTGAGGATTTTTCCGTTTTTGTCGGTGATAACACCCTTGATATGTGTTCCGCCAATGTCTATTCCTGCAAACATAGGTCATCGCTCCCGGTAATGAAAGTACCGCCTGATACGGCTTTTTATCTTTTGTGAACATTGATAAAAGTATCTGTCGGCCGTAAAGTCCTTTTTTATGTTTTTTTTGATAATATTAAAAGACACGGGCGGGATCGGTGCCTTTGCAGATTTTGTTGCCAGGAGCATTTTTCAAAATATTTGAAGGCGCCATGGCCTTGATTTGAAGGCGAGCTTTGCCAGGCTCGCCTTCAAATCAGTTTTGCTTTTTCCCTCTCCCTGCAGAAACTGCCCGGGAAATTTTAATTACATATTTGGGAGAGGGGGCAGTGGTGAGGGTGCAGCAGCTGTTAGAAACAAAAACTGTATTGACAACACCCTCCTTTTCTAACTTCCTTTACAACTATATAAAAAGCCCTCCCCCTAAATCCCCCAGAGGGGGACTTGTATTGCCTTTTTGAGCGGTTGGGGGTACAAACGAGCGTAACCATGAAAAAAATAGACCTTCACACCCACACCACCGCATCAGACGGGCTGCTGAGCCCCTCGGCACTGGTAGACCGTGCCGTAGCCGAAGGAGTATCGGCCCTGGTGATTGCCGACCACGACACCACCGGGGGTATTGAAGAGGCGGTAAACCACGCTAAGAATCTTAATATAGACATCATACCGGGTATCGAGTTCAGCATTGATTACGAGGATGGAACCTTTCATCTTTTAGGTCTCATGATTGATTATAAACACGAAGAGCTGAACGCCAGGGTGAATCGCCTTGTTGAACTGCGGGCCACCCGTGCCGAACGGATCGTCGAAGATCTAAACGATAAGGGCTATACTATAAGCTTCGACGAGGTTCTGAAAGAGGCTGACGGCGCGGCAATCGGCAAGCCCCATGTTGCCCGGGTGCTGGTGCGTCACGGTTACGCTCCCTCCTTTCAAGATGTTTTTAAAAAGTTTCTTGAACCCGGAATGCCGGGGCATGCTCCAAAGGAAAAAATTTACTTTGAGGAGTCTCTTGAACTGATCAAAAAAGCCGGGGGAATTCCCGTGCTGGCCCATCCCGCGTCGCTTAATTTTGAATCCTTTGATGCATTTGAAGAGGCATTGAAGGGATATGTTGCCGCGGGTCTTGAGGGCCTCGAAGCATATGCTGAAATGCATACTCCTGACGATGCAAAGGTCTATGCGGCACTGGCCGAAAAATATAATCTAATCGTCACCGGGGGCTCAGATTTTCACGGGGATAAAAAGGAAGAACTCGGCTTTTACCAGCCCGGTGAGCTGATTCCCGAATCATGTTATACCAGTCTTATTGCCTGCCATGAAGCCGGCTCTTAAGTTTTCTATTGACCGGGGCGGTACTTTTACCGACATTATCGCCTCGTGCCAGGGCCGTACATGGATAAAAAAGATACTCTCGGTTGATCCCCTTCATTATGATGATGCCCCCCGTGAAGGGATTCGCCTCATTCTTGAGGAAGTAACCGGAGAGAATATTTCCTCCAGGGAGATACCCGGGGAATACATTGAGTCAATCCGCATGGGGACCACGGTTGCCACGAATGCGATGCTTGAAAAAAAGGGAGCCCCCACCGCGCTGGTAGTAACCCGGGGCTTTAAGGATATTCTCGCCATTGGTCACCAGGACCGGAGCCATCTTTTTAATCTTGAAATAATCAAACCGGTACCCCTGTACCGTGAAGTTCTTGAGCTTGATGAACGGATTGTACCCTCGGGTGATTTTTTTAGAAGTGAAATACCCCTCGATCGAAATGCTGTAAAGAAAGAGCTTCAGCTGCTTTTTGATGCAGGTATTGAGTCCCTGGCCGTGGTGCTGATGCATGCCTGGGGTGACGGTTCCCATGAAGATATGGTGGGGGCCCTTGCTGAGGAGATCGGCTTTAGCAACATCAGTCTTTCAAGCAGAACTTCCCCCTCAATCAAAATAGTATACCGGTCCTTTACGACCCTGGTTGACGCCTATGTGACCCCGATAATCAAAGAATATGTCGAAGGCTTCAGGGCGGGCTTTGACGATGACCTGGGGGATGACCGGCTCTTCTTTATGCATTCCGGGGGAGGACTGATTCCCGCATCGCGCTTCAGGGGGGTGAATGCCCTTCTTTCAGGGCCTGCCGGGGGCGTTGTAGGCTACGGTGAATCCTTTTACCGGAATAAACCGGTGATCGGCTTTGACATGGGGGGAACCAGTACCGATGTATCCCGTTATGACGGCAGGCTTTCTATTCACTATGAATCCCGGCTGATGGGCCAGACCGTCAGGGCTCCTCATGTGGATATTCTTACCGTGGCTGCCGGGGGCGGGTCGAGACTTTTTTTCAGAAACGGCATGCTCGAAGCGGGACCAGAAAGTGCCGGTTCTGAGCCGGGGCCCCTCTGCTACCGTAAGGGCGGCTGCCTTACGATTACCGATGCGAACCTGTTTCTGGGGAGAATCATCCCCGGGCATTTCCCGGAAATTTTCGGCCCTGAAGAGAACCAGCCCCTTGATACCGGGGAGACCCGAAAAGCCTTTGAAAAGATTACCGATGAGATTAACCGGGACTACGGTTCCCGGGGCTTAAAGGGGCTCTCTCCCGAAGAAGTGGCTTCAGGGTTTCTTGCTGTTGCCAATGAAATAATGATCAAGCCGGTCAAAGAGGTTTCAATTGAACGGGGATTTGATGTCCGTGATCATGTTCTGGCCTGTTTTGGCGGCGCGGGACCCCAGCATGCCTGTGCCATTGCCCGCCACCTGGGGATCAATGAAATATATATTCACCGTCATGCGGGGATTCTTTCAGCCATAGGGATTGCCATGGCCTCGGAAGGGGAATCGGCGCGGCAGAGCATCAACCGGCCCCTTGAGGGGCTTGCGCCAGGTTTTATCGAAGAGACAGCCGGCCGGCTTCGGGAGAGTCTCTCCGTGGCTGCAGGTTCAGGTGACCAGGAGCAGCGCAGGAGTGAAACTCTCCTGGCCCTTCGGTATGAGGGAACCGACAGCCAGATCAGTATCGATGCCCGTGAAGCAGACCCGGTGAAATGTTTTGAGACAGAGCACCGGCGTCTCTATGGTTTTCTCTATCATCACAGAGGACTTATCCTTGATGAAATACGGGTTACTGTTGTCTCTCAGCCCGTCGATTCCGCGGTAAGTTTTGAAGGACTCCCCGTCAATTCGTCGAAGCCCCTTGAATGGAGGGAGGTTTTTTTTGATGATTCCTGGTCAAAAACTCCTGTCTATGATCTTGAGAGTCTCGGAAGAGGACAAAAAATAGAAGGTCCCGCAGTACTGGTCCATAATACTGAAACGATTGTTATTGAGCCCCGGTGTATGGGGGAAGTTACGGCCGAAGGTCATATTCGGATTATTGTAGAGGAAGAAGTAAAAAGAAAAATAACCCCTGAGCGTGATCCTGTTTCCCTTGGGGTTTTTAATAATATCTTTATGTCTGTTGCCGAACAGATGGGGAGCATGCTCCGCAAGACCGCGGTCTCGACGAATATCAAGGAGCGGATGGATTTTTCATGTGCCGTCTTTGATGCCCGGGGAAGACTTGTGGCTAACGCCCCTCATATTCCCGTGCATCTCGGGGCCATGGGGCACACGGTGCAGCATATTAACCGGTCCTTTAAAAATAATATCAATGAAGGAGATATGTTTCTCTCAAACCATCCTGCTGAAGGGGGCTCTCACCTTCCGGACATTACTGTTGTAGCACCCCGCATTATACCGGGAAGCCCCCGGTTTCCCGAACCTGAATATTTTGTTGCCTGCCGGGGACACCATGGGGATATCGGGGGGACAGTACCAGGCTCAATGCCCGCCCTGTCGAGTCATATTGATGAAGAGGGGGCTGTCTTCAGGGCTATGAAAGTTCTTGAGGGAGGCAGGTTCAAAAGTGATAAACTGAAGGATATTCTGGTGAAGGCGGGAGCCCGGCGGGTTGCTGATAATATTTCTGATATCACCGCCCAGATCTCCGCGTGTGTCAAGGGGTTGGCTCTTCTTGATGAGGTCTGTGAGCGTTATTCCCTCATGGTAGTAAAGGCTTACATGGGGCATATCCAGGATGTGAGCAAAGAGGCGGTCCGTGATTTTATCGGTACCATGACGGGACCAGAGGTTCGTCATGCCCGGGATTTTCTCGATGACGGGACTGTTCTTGACCTTGTCATGAAAATTGATCACCAGAGAGGAACCATCCTTTTTGATTTTACCGGCAGCGGTGACCAGGTTCCCGGCAATCAGAACTGTCCGGCAGCGGTTACAACTTCCTCTATCATATACTGTCTCAGGGCGCTGGTGGCCCGTGAGCTTCCCCTGAATGCGGGATTTCTTCTGCCCGTGTCTGTAAAACTGCGTAGAGGAAGTCTTCTTGATCCCGCACCTGATGCGGCTGTGGCGGGGGGGAATGTGACCACATCCCAGCGGGTGGTTGATCTGATACTGAAGGCCTTTGACTGCTGCGCCGCATCATGCGGCTGTATGAACAATGTATCCTTCGGCAATGATCATTTTGGCTACTATGAAACCATTGGCGGCGGGTCAGGGGCGGGCAGGGGCTATCATGGGGCAGACGGAATTCATACCCACATGACCAACACCCGGATTACCGATCCTGAAATTCTTGAGCTCAGGTACCCGGTTATTTTAAGAGAATTTTCTCTCCGTTCAGGTTCAGGGGGGAAAGGAAGATACAACGGCGGCTGCGGCATTATACGGGAAATTGAATTTAATGAACAGGTCGAGGTAAGCCTTTTGACTGAACGGCGTGTTAGTGCCCCCTGGGGAAGTCACGGGGGAGGTGAGGGAACAAAGGGGAAAAATTTTCTTATCAGGGAGGGGAAGTCTATACTCCTGGATGGAAAATCACTTTTTACTGTCAACAAAGGAGACAGACTGCGGATTGAAACCCCCGGGGGCGGCGGATACGGGAAAATATCTTAAAAAAAGTCTCAGGCATTTTTTAAAAGTATCCGAAGTTTAAATTAAAGAGAACACCTCTACTATTATTAAATTCCCAGGGGAGAAGTCGTGATGAAACAGCTTATCAATGATGCTCTTATGCCGCTTGTCAATGATGGCCTGATATCGGTATCAAGGATCCATGACCTGATTTATATTAAAGAATTTATTGAAAGGGTTTCAACACGTAAATACCTCGAAGAAAGAGACGTTGAGCACCTTCAGAAGCGGTATGGCGTGCTGCCGAGCATAATTACCTGGGGTGATTATTTTCAGACAGAGATGGCCTCTTCGCTGATTGAACTTGATGACGAAGCTTTTTCAAAGGCTGTTGCCACGGTCAAGTTCGATATTATCTCAGCATGCGAAATTTTTACAGAAAAACACGGTAACTTCTTTCAGTGGGTAGATGATACCTACTACGAAATAGTGACAGAAGATAAAGAGCTCTTTACTGAGGAAGAAGAGGAAATCATGCATTTGAAAATAATGAAGGATTATTTCTGTGACCTCGGCATAGTTGATCGTTTTACTGAAACGGAGCTGGAGTGGTATCAGGAGTTTAATGAGGCACTTGCAATATAATATCTAATAATATATATAGTTTTAAGGAGGGCTGGTCAAACTTTGATCAGCCCTCTTTTCGTGTAACCTGTATTTTTTAGTGAAATCTAATGTTTTTCTACTGATTAATTATTGACTGTAATAAATTTTTTGCTTTTTACCTGACTGTTCGCGGGTATAATAGCAACTAAGTAAAACGATATTGTATTGGAGTCTGATATCACAGAAAGCAGTAAAAAATATTTTTTAGAGTGTATGGGGATTACTGCCATTTACTCACTTCTCGGGGCTCTTAGCTACTTTGTGATGCCTGGCGCACAGAAAGAGGTGTCAATCTGGTTCCCCGGGGGATTTGGCCTGGCGGTGCTCCTCATCAGGGGATTTCGCTATATTCCTGCGGTGGTAATGGGTTCTGCTGCAGCAGCTCTTGCTGTTACTGCTGTCACCCATGGAGACAGTTACAGTGTCAGGCAGATGATTTATTATATTGCCGGTAGAAGCGTTGGGAGTGTCGCCGAATCAATTATTGGAGCCTGGCTGATGCTCAGGTATCTTCAGGATACCGCCCTCTATCATTCGGTAAAACAGACGATACAATTTGCCTTCTGGAGTTCTATAGCCGCGGTAGTGGGATGTTTTTTTTCCTGCCTTGTTTTTATTGGTTTTCTCAGGGGTGAATTCCTGTTTCAGAAGATTTTTTCTCTCTGGGCTTCAGGTTTTATAAGCATAA
>CAZPEK010000175.1:0-7947 GCA_964585555.1 uncultured Leptospirales bacterium
GAGCCGTGAAAGGAAAACAGGAAGGCTGAGGATTAAAATCCGGATGCCTGAAGAGTGACGGGGACACTATCTGGCTGAATATTGACACGGGGTTTGATACCATGATACGCCAGAAGATACGGCTCAGGGGTATTGATACACCGGAGATGATCTTCGCTGAAGGCAGAAAGGCAAAGGATTTCGTACAACGTCAGCTGCGGGAGTCTTCTTCTGTGATTATAAAAACCTATAAGACCGATAAGTATGATCGATATATTGCGGATCTTTTTTACCTGAAGGAAGAGTCAAGTCTTGATCTGATCTGCACAGAAGGAAAACTTTTGAACAGTGAGATTGTTGCCCGGGGATACGGAAGGAAAGTGTAAGGGAGTTTATTAAAAGTGAAGATGAAATCCTGCAGCTTCATGCAGCATTCAATTTTCCTCCTCCCGTTGGTGATACGAAGAAATATTTAGAAGAAAGCTGGCTTTCAGACCCTGCTGGAATAGAAGACTGGAGTTCAAAAATTTCAGGATCAGAAGTTATGAAAGAATTCGGAAAAAAAACAACAGTACTGCCTGAAATTTATCTGGAAAATGCAGAGTGAAAAAAAGAACTTGTGTAAATGGATATATTAGTTAATTTTTTTTACCTGCTTCACTGAAAACCGGTACACCGTCGTATGCCGGTATTCCTCACCGGGTCTCAGTATCGAATCAGGAAAGGCATCCTGGTTCGGTGAATCCGGATAGAACTGGGTCTCAAGGCAGAAGCCGCTGTGTTTTTTACAGGGCCGGCCCCCCTTGCCGATAAGTGTCCCGTCGAGAAAATTTCCTGTATAGAACTGCATGCCCGGCTTGGTGGTCTCGACGTCCATGGTGATGCCGCTTTCCGGTTCATGAACCTGTGCCGCGTGATGCAGGGCTTCTTCTTCCCCCCTCAGGCAGTAGTTGTGGTCATATCCCCCCGGGACATCGTTGATGCGGGAACCGATTTCTTTCGGCTCTCTAAAATCAAAGGGCGTATTCTCTACGGGAATCAGCTTACCCGTGGGAATCAGTTTTTCGTTCACTTCGGTGATCTGGTCAGCATCAATGGTGACCAGATGCCCCAGGATATCATCACTTCCCCCGGTGAAATTAAAGTAGCTGT
Source organism: uncultured Leptospirales bacterium (assembly GCA_964585555.1). Lineage (GTDB taxonomy): Bacteria > Spirochaetota > UBA4802 > UBA4802 > UBA5550 > CAZHNW01. The sequence goes on from CAZPEK010000175.1 coordinate 1,132, forward strand.
GATTGGTCAGGTTCAGGGGTGTTGCCTTATCGCACTCTCCGTGGTACTTCAGCTCAAGCTCATTGGCGTCAGTGACCGTACAGGTGATAGCGACCCTCAGGTTCCCCGGGTAACCTTCATCGCCGTCGGGACTGGTATGACGCAGTATCACGCCCCGGCGGTCTGAAGATTCAAAGCATGTGCCTTTCCAGAGTACCTTGTCAAAGCCCGCGGTTCCCCCGTGGAGGTGGTTGCCGTTGTTGTTTGCCCCCAGGGGATATTCTTTTCCGTCGAGGGTAAAGGATGCCCCGGCGATACGGTTGGCGTACCGCCCCACCATTGCGCCGAAAAAGGGATGCTTCACCAGGTAGCCGTCAAGACTGTCAAAGCCCAGGGCCACATCAACAGGCTTCCCGTTTTTGTCAGGTACGGTAATGGCTGTAATGATGCCCCCCCAGGTAAGGATGTGAACTTCCATACCGCTTTTAGACGGGATGATGAATCTATGTACGGGCCTTCCATCGGAAAGCGTGCCGAAAATTTTCTGTGTTACTTTCATCTGTTATTCCTTGTGGGGCCTGTTATTTTCTGTACCTCTTTGTCCCCCCTGAATCCCCCGGAGGGGGACGTGTGTAACTTTCGGCAATTCTTTAAAGCCCCCCGCCGGGGGGCCGGGGGGGCGGGGGAAAAGCGAGGGGAGTGGACACGGGACACGGCACAAAGGCCCTTAATAAATCGTATGCCTTCGCCGCTTCTTTTTGAATTTTTTAACTTCCTTCTTAATATACTTTTTATAGGCTTTCCAGGGCTTGTGTGCCGTGATGAACTTTCTGAACCGGTCGGTTCCCGCGAGGTAATCGACGTCGTACCATTTTTTGAAACGGCTCCACTTTGCCCGGGGATATTTTTGAGTGATGTGGCTTATCAGCCGGTATGATACCTCGGTGGGGCTGAACTTCCCCCCGGTATAAAAAATCTGAGCCCCCCCGCAGACCTGGCCCCGGTACTTGCTGAACGTGGGCTTAAAATAGACAGGCCTGAAGACAAAATGTTCCAGCTTGAGTTTCTCCAGGTCACGGCAGAAAGTCTCCGGGTTGATCCAGGGAGCCCCGATGTATTCGAAGGGCTTGGTGGTTCCCCGGCCCAGGGAGATGTTTAATCCCTCCATGAGAACCACTGCGGTATATATGATTGCAGATTTATACGTGGGAAGGTTAGGGGAAGGGGGCACCCAGGGAAGCCCTGTTTCATGATAGTACATGCTTCTGTAGTAGCCCCGCATCTTAATGGTCTTCAGGTTGACCCTCACCTTGAATTCTTTTTTGTAGTAACGCGCCGCCTCGGCCATGGTCATATTATACATAAAGGGAGCGGGAAAAGCGCTGACGAAGGGGGAAGTAAACTTCTTCTCGAGATAGGCCCCGTCGATTCCGAGAAAGGCGACGGGATTGGGCCTGTCGAGAACGATGAGCTCAGTTGCCAGGCCCTTCATGCTGTCCATGACAAATTTCAGGTTGGAGACATAGGTATAGCACCGCATTCCCATATCCTGGATATCAAAGAGCACCAGGTCTACCCGTCGGGCCAGGTAGCGAAGCTGCTTTTTTTCGATTTTGTGAAGATTGTAAATAATAAGGTGCCGCTTCTTGTTGGTGAACCAGGTCTTTTTATCGTATTCATTCTGGAAACCGTAGATGCCGTGTTCCGGGGCCATGACCGTGGTAAGGATGATGCCTTTTTCCCTCAAAAGAGATATGTTGTCGCGCATGTAAATATTAACCCCGGAATGGTTGGTGATCAAAATGGCTGTTTTGTCCCGGTAGTCATCGGCGTATTTCTTAAGAAAGACCTCGAGGCCCGTAGTTACCCGGGAGCTGTCTCCGGAAAGGTAATACCGGGGGACGCCCCGGCAGGAGGTGAAAAGTATTATAAGTAAAATGAGATATTTTGGAAACTTCATACTATCCTTTTCGGCGGGAAAGGCGTTTCGGTGCAGAACATTCTCACCCTGTATTGATATTTACCGGTGAGATTCGGCTTGACATGTTTTAATGTATGGTGCACTATTATTTATAAGCTGATGAATATCTATAACTCTGGTGATGATGCATGAAAAATAATATACATGTTTTTCCTCTTATTTTGCTTGTTGTGTTCTGTGCCACCTGCGGCTCAACTTCCATTCGTGAACGGGAGAAGCAGGACAAAGACCGGGAAAATCTAATTCTTAAACAGTATTCCGACGAGGTAAAGGATGTTTACGGTGAATATCTTGTCGATATTAAGAAATATACCACCCGGGGTTCTTATTTCCAGGAAAAGTATAACCGTTTTCTCATCGCCATTGTCAGGGATGTAGTTGAAAACAAAAAACTGGCAGTAAAAAAGGGAACGGTTGGTTTTTACTATGATAAGAAATCACAGAGGAGAAATCTTCTTTATTTTGGATTCGATATTGATGTGGGTGAAGTAGGAAATACCCGCTACAGTAACGTAGCCCTGAATCTTATTAAGAACAACCTGAAGGATATCATGACTACCATTAATTCGGCCCGCAGCATGTTTAGTGAAGCTGAAGTTGTCGGCATGGTGATCGGTTTTTCCTGGAGCAGTCCCTCGAAAACAGAACAGGTTAATCTCTGGGTGAGTAAAAATGATGTCATCAGTTTTGAAGACAGCCGCCTGACCCTGGATGAGGTCATTCAGCGGAGTACCGTTACGAATACTGCGGGGAAAATTTTCAGGTTTCGCTAAGATTTTCAAGGGCTTTGCAGAGTTTTTTGACTTCCATCATTGTTCCCACGGTGATGCGGATGTAGTCTGACTGTAATCTTCCTTTAAAATGACGAATTAGAATTTTTTCATTTTTCATCGCATCATATATTTTTGCCGCTTCAAAAGCAGGGTGTTTTACGAAAAGGAAGTTTGCCCGTGATGGGATAATCTCAAAGCCCAGGCCCTCAAGGCGTGTCTCCAGGTATTCCTTGTTGCTGCAGAGCATTCTGACATTATACTGAAAGGTCTTTGTGTCTTCCAGGGCCCCCGTGGCCCCCGCGATGGCGAGCATGTCTACATTATATGAATCCTTGATCTTCATGAAGCCCCGGATGATCTCAGGGTTTGCAATGGCCAGGCCGACCCGGAGTCCCGCCAGGGAATAGGATTTGGAAAAGCTTCTCGTCACAATCAGGTTGTCGTAATCCTTTACCAGGTCGATGACACTGCCGCCGTAAAAATCGATATAGGCCTCATCGACAACCAGGAGCCCCCTGTAGCGGTCAAGAAAGGAGCGGATCTCTTCAGGGGGGCAGTAGGTTCCTGTTGGATTGTTCGGGTTGGCAATAATAACCAGGTCATAGGGTTTTTTCAGAAAGGCTTTAAGGTTATAGGTAAAGTCTTTGTTCAGGTCAATTTTGTCAAAGGGGACGGCGTTTCCCTGGGCAAGGGTGTCGTAGAGACTGTATGATGGATAGGCAAAGGCGGCGCAACCGGTTTTTTCGATAAAGCCCCTGAAAATAAGAGTGAAGATTTCGTCAGACCCGTTGCCGATAAAAACATTTTCTTTGTTTATGTTATTCTGTCGGGCAAAGGCCGAACGGAGAGTATCGGCGGTTGCCTCAGGGTAACGGCGCAGAGCATCTGAGGCGGCCTTCTGTATCGCTTCCAAGGCCGTCTTAGAGGGAGGAAAGGGATTTTCGTTGGTGTTGAGCTTAATGTACTCCTCGATGTCAGGGGGCTGTTCACCGGGAATATATTCATCCATGTTTTTCAGGGTACTGTTCCAGTATTTCATGATTGTTCCTTTTTATACACCACAGCTCTCACCATCTTGAAGCCTGCCGTCGTGGGCCGCTCCGATGAGTTCTTTTATATCCTTTGTTTTTTCTTTTGAGACATACGCTTCAAGCTCGTCGACAATTTTTACCGGCAGAGTCGGGTCAACAAGCCCCATGGTGCCCACGGATATTGCCGAGGCTCCCGCCATGATAAACTCAAGGCTGTCTTCACAATTCGCGATACCCCCAAGACCGATGATCGGAATGTTCACCTGTTCATATATCTGGTAGACCGCCCGAACCGCAAGGGGGCGTATTGCCGGGCCGCTGAGTCCTGCAACTTTTCGTTCAAAGTGGGGGCGCCGCTTTTTTATATCTATTTTCATCCCCAGGTACGTGTTTATCGCTGATACCGCATCGGCTCCGATTTCTTCGGCCCGGACGGCAAAGGGGACGATGTCTGTCACATTTGGTGAAAGCTTGACGATGAGGGCGCAGTCGGTGACCCGGCGAACCTTTTCAAGGAGGCGGGTAAAGACCGTCAGGTCAGTACCGAAGGCCATTCCTCCTTCTTTTACATTGGGGCATGAGACATTCAGCTCAAGTATATCTATTCCCTCGGTGCGCGAGAGTATTCGGCAGAGTTCACTGTTTTCATCTTCTGAGTGGCCCGCCACATTCGGTATGGCACAGGCCCCTTTTTTTATGAGAAAAGGAAGTTTATCTTCAAGAAATTTTTCAAGCCCCACATTTTCAAGGCCGATAGAGTTCAGTAATCCTGAAGGTGTTTCGAGAACCCGGTTTCCCCGGTTTCCCAGCCGTGGTTCAAGACTGAGCCCCTTGGTGAAGAGGCCCCCGATTCGGGAGATGTCCATAAAGCGGTCAAGCTCTTCGCCGTATCCTGCAGTGCCCGAAGCAACGGTAACCGGATTTTTCAGGGTACAGTTTCCAATGGTTATACTGGTGTTCATAAGTGGCCTCTATGCTGTCAGTCCTTTTTAAGGGCGAAAGGTGCTGGTAAAATGTGTCCCCTTATAGCTTGACCGCCTCGGGAGCGTCAAGAAATAAAATGCCCTTTTTTTATTGACATTTATGCTCCGGGGAGGACTCATTCTTGTAAGCGCCGCTGGCCCCCTCAATCCCCCGAAGGGGGACGTGCAAAACTGCAGGTAATTATTTAAGCCCCCCGCCGGGGGTTGGGGGGGCGGGGGAGAAGCCTGGCAAGCGCCAGCATTCTGAAAGGACTATATTGACTGAAATGAAAAACCGGCACACCTACATCGCCTTTGACATTGACGGAACCATTTATGATTCCGCTGAAATTGTTGTGCCCGCCTTTCACGAGGGAATCAGGTTCTTCAGTGAAAATCTGACTGACCGGACTCTACGGGTGCCGGGGCATAAAGAAATATTGAACCTGGTGGGAATACCCGCCCATGAAATCTATATTCGCCTGTATCCTGAATTAAGTGAAGACGAGCTGCTTCAGCTCAATGATTCATGCCATCAGAGCTTTATACGTCTTATCAGGGAACAGAAGGGAGCTCTTTTTCCCCGTGTGTCTGAAGTTCTTGGTACACTTCATGAGAAAGGCTACGTCAATCTGACAGCATCTAATGGCCGAAGGGGCTATATCGAGGCTATTCTTGAGAGTCATGATATCCGGGAATTTTTTCATGAAGACCTGCTGTTTCTCAGTGACAGGATTTACGACAAGCGGGACATCGTTACCCTCTATCTTGATCGTCTTGGTGATGATGATCTTTTAATTATGGTCGGTGATCGTGAATCTGACCGGGAAGCGGCCCATGTAAACGGGGTGCCCTTTATTGGCTGCGCCTACGGGCATGCGGGTATCGAAGAGATACGCGGTGAGCCGTATATTGTTGAGGGCTTTGACCAGGTTCCTGGAATGGTCAAAAAAATCGAAGGTGCCTTGCGATGACCCTCTCAGGAGGTAACCGTGCCGCAGTTGTTCTCCTGGCGGTATTTCTTTTTCTTCCCGGGGCCTGCAGTAAAAAGATTCACCGGGTCAGCCGGCCCCTTCTCGGTACCATCATTAATCTTACCTTTATTGCAGAAGACCATGAAGCCCCTGGTGCCGCAGAGGCTGTCTTTGACGAGATTGCCCGCATTGAAAAACTGATGAGCCCCTACCGAACCGGAAGCGATATCGACCGCCTGAACCGTTTTGCCCACCAGCGTCCCGTGATTGTATCAGAAGAAACCTTTCGGCTCGTTGAGCAGTCCGCCGCCATCAGCAAAGCCAGCGGCGGGGCATTTGATATTACCTTCGCCGCAATGATTCGTTTTTATAAAAATGGTGAAGGAAGTTTTAAGCCTCCCTCCGAAGGTGCACTTCGTGAAGCCCTGAAGCTGGTTGACTACCGGCACCTGGTTCTTGATTCATCGAAGAGAAGTATTTTTTATAAACACAGGGGAGTCCGCATCAGTCTCGGGGCAATTGCGAAAGGGTACGCGGTGCGCCGGGGAATTGAAATATTGAAAAGCCGGGGCGTCACTTCAGCCATCGTTGAGGAAGGGGGAGACCTGCAGGTTGCCGGTACCCGCTACGGAACACCGTGGCGCACAGGAATTCGTCACCCCCGGGAAAATGATCTGATGGGGGCCTTTAACATGCAGAGTGGTGAGTCTATCGCCACAAGCGGTGACTATGAGCGTTTCACGTCCCACAGGGGGAAGAAGTACCATCATATCATTGATCCCCGTACCGGTCGCCCGACAGAGACCTTTGCCTCGGTCTCAGTCATTGCCGATGATCCCGTTGCCGCTGATGCCTGGGCAACGGCCCTTTTTGTCATGGGGCTTGATGAAGGGATGAAGCTGCTGAAAAAACGAAGTGATCTCCAGGTGGTACTGGTGGGCCTCGACGGCAGGGTGCACGTCTCTTCTTCATTGAAAAAGCGCCTTACATTTTTTAAGCCCCTGAAGGTGGAGTGGCTTTAATCGGGCCTGAAAGCCTTTAAGGCTAAAGGGCGACGAAGGGCGGGAGTGTTGACAAACACTCCCGTTTTCCATTAATATGGATAAAAAATCACAG
>CAZPEK010000176.1:0-7944 GCA_964585555.1 uncultured Leptospirales bacterium
GCAGCTGTGCGGTGTTTTCATCCTCAACAGAACTAATCCCCGGAAAGGTCTCCAACTCATCGCTGGGTGCTGATCTGCTCTGCTTTTTTATGAAATTTACTGCCAGGTTATGGGCTGTTTTATAGAGAAAAGCCCTGACCGAACTATCTTCGATTGCATGGTTTTTACTGTAGGCAATGAGCGCGGCAAAGGTATCATGGAGCAGGTCTTCTGCGTTTTCCCGATCGCTGACAAGACGCACCAGGTAGGAAAAGAGCTCCCTGCTAAAGGAGTGATAAATTTCAGATATTTTTTTTTCTTCCAGCATAAAAATAATGACCGTTTTTTACCCATCAGGTGTATTACCCGATGAAAGCATTAAGAAAGTAAAATTTGAGGAGGAAGTCAATGAAAAAAATATTAACACTCTTACTTGCTGCAATATTCATGCTGGTGGTTCCCCTTGCTGCGGATGAAACTACTGCAGATCAGGATCAGGTAAGAACTCGAACCGAAGATCGGGCACAGCTCCGGGAAAGCGAAAGTGCTGACGGTGTCAAGAAGCGTACCGAAAAAAGAACAAGGACACGGCAGGAGCTTCGGGAACAGAAAAAGGAAACGGCAGAGGAAAAGCGGCAGCTGCGGCATCAGTATCGGAAAGAACTGAGAGACCAGGCCCGTAAGGAGATGAGAAAACAGGCTGTAGAATAAATAGATTTAAAAAAGAATTGATATACATACAAACATTCTGTTATTTTACAGGCAGACCTGTCCCGGCAGGTCTGCCTGTGGTTTATATTTAAATATCCTGGAATAAATATACATGAAACGATTTTTTATAATGTTGTTTTTTTTCTCTGCTCCACTTTACGCGCTATCTACGCCGTCACCAATCCTTGAAGGGGGTTATAAAGGCGGCTATAGTTCAGGACTGCTTAATTCTTACTGGTATCAACAGGTTTATTTAAAGGGAGGGTGCCGCTGGGATACCTTCAATTTTACTGTTGCCGGCTCTCGATACTTTAACTATCAGGTATTTAATGAAGCAGGGGATGCTCAGGGTCTTGATGTGAACCGTATTAATGGAGAAGGGGAAGTCTTTCTCAATGATTCGATATCCTTCTCCGCCGGGATATCAGGATGGTTTGGTCAGAATAATTTTCGCCGCCTGGAGGGCCTTGCGGGCCTGGTTATTGAAAGGGGGAAATGGTCCTTTACCGGGGAAGTCAGTGGCGGTAAGGCAGTTTATGATTTTGATACAATAAAAGAGAGCACCTTCCATGGTGATTTCTATCTGGAGGCTGCCCGGAATCTAAGTGACAGTCTCAGCATTGATGGAAGTTATGCTTTTCTTTATACAGAAATGGATGGACTGGAAGGAATCCATAAGCATCTCTTCAGGGGCGGCTTCAGTTACATGAGAGGGAAGAATTTCTTTGTTTTCGGAGGAGCAGCCTTAAGCTTCGATTCTAACAATTATTCTAATATCGGGTTGGATTTTGGGGGAAGAGCTTATATCTTAAAATATGTGAAGCTCTCTCTTTCGTATATGCTTTCTTATGGTAATTCTATTGACAGTTCAGGAGATGCCATGGTGCCGGGGCCCGGGAATAGTACAGTAATTGAACCCTATATCTCTCACCGGCTTCTTTTCGGCATAGCCTTGAAATACCGGTAAACCTTAGAAGAAATAGTACCGGGCACCGATGCCCCCGTCGATATCGAATTCTGTTCCCGGGAAAAGTGATATCCCCGGGGCAAGTTCAGCAAATATTTCAACTTCAGGAATCACAAACCACTGGATGCCTACGGGTATCCTGAAACCAAAACCAAAGGCGTTGTCTTTTTTTTCCCGGTCTTTACTCTCTTTTGTCATGTACCGGAATTTAGCTCCGGCGCCAATGAACCAGTTAACAGGACTTTTAAGAAGCCCGTTATAGATCCAGTAATCGACATGGATATGCAGGTGGTTCTGGACTGACCAGGCGATGCCCGAGGCGAAATCAAGATATTTTAATGAAACACCTGTCGGCTCTCCGATTATGATGCCGGCACCGAATTTTTTTTCCGCCGATGATGCAGGTAAAGCAAGAAGAATAATAGTGATAAAAATTATTATAGCTGTGCCGGTTATCCTTTTCATGATTAAAGTTCAATGAAACGACTGTTTCTGTCAACAGAAAATATTATTATTTTTCTTGCAGTTTATCAATACTGCGGGAAGAATATCGGTAAAGGCTCATGTTTAAATAAAAGCGGAGAGTGTAACTGGTTTATGGATTTTTTGACGATATTGTTAATTGCCGCCGCCCTTGCCATGGATGCCTTTTCCGTATCCATCACCTGTGGTATGATTATTCCCCGACCCGGTTTCGGCCATTACTTCAGGCTTTCATTTCACTTTGGCCTTTTTCAGTTCATGATGCCCATTATCGGGTATAGCGCCGGCATGTATCTGGAAAAATATATTCGCGCCGTAGACCACTGGATTGCCTTTTCCCTTTTGCTTCTCATTGGTCTGAAGATGATACATGATGCCTTTCAAAAAAAAGAAGAAGATACCGAATGCAAAGATCCCTCCCGGGGGCTTCGTCTTCTCATTCTCGCCGTTGCAACCAGCATCGATGCCCTGGCTGTCGGTTTTTCGATTGGAGTTCTGGGAGGAAGTATTGTGCTGCCAAGCATCATCATCGGGGTCGTCTGTGCGGTTTTTTCAATTATCGGTGTGGCCCTGGGGAATCATGCCAGTAGATATATCAGCCGTGGTGGTGAGCTTATCGGCGGCATTGTGCTGATATTGATTGGCGTGAAAATATTAATTGAACATATGGTATAGTAGGCAGGTGCCAGGAAAGGTATCAGGTTTTACTGGAATTTAAGAAAAATCTAAATAAATTAAATATCTGTAAAATTTTTGGAACCCCTGTTGTGAAATGCTGGTCTTAACAGGTAAAGAAAGAAAAAAGGAGCATACCAATGAAGACAAGTTTAAGAAAAGTAATGATTACCACAACACTGGCTGGCGTTATGGCACTGAGCGCAGGGGATCTTTTTGCCCGCGGATACGGCCGCGGTGACTGTCCTGGGCCGGGTTATAACAAGCATCACAAGGGTCCGGGTCATTCTTACAGAAGACTTGACAGGCTCAAGGTGGAACTCGGTCTCACCGATGATCAGGTAAAGAAATTATTTGATATTCACCAGAAGTATGAAAGGAAGTTTTTCGAAAACCGGACCAATGTTGATCGAATTCTTGAGCTGCGGGCTGAAAAGCATAAGGAAATGAAAAAAATCATGACCGCTGAACAGCAGAAGAAATTCGATGAAATGTTTCTGAACCGGGGCCCCCGGGGAAAGCGGGGTAGCGGTGATGGTTTCAGGGGAAGACGGCGGTAGTGTCAATACCGGCCTGAGCCGACGATGAAAATCGTCGGCTCCCGTATCCATGGCAGAGTGGATACGGGAGCTGATGAACCTTGTAAAGGGATTGCAGCTTTTATAAAGTCTTGATAGTATTGCAGTAACCGGGAAAAAAGGGAAATGAATTTCCCACTAAAGATACCGGGAAGGGAGCCGAAATGATGAAAAAAACCTTATTGATAGTGACACTAACAGCAGCTGCGGCATTATTTACTGTTGACGCTTCTGCCTATCGCGGCAGACCTGGACCGCCGCCACGTCATCATGGTCCTTTTTTTGGCGATGTTGAGAGGATGCGGGACGTTTTAGACCTGACGGCTGAACAGGTAACCCAGATTCGTGATATCAATGAAAAGTATCGAGGGCGCATGGAACCCTTTGATAAAAAATTGAGACCCCTGCATCAGCAGCTGCGTCAGCTTCTTTTAAAGGAAACAGTTGATATAAACAGTATTCGCAGAAAGCTGAGAGAAATATCTGATGTGGAAATTGAACTTAAGATTCTTCAGATTCGTCACAGACAAGAACTGAAACAAATTCTGAAACCGGAGCAGCTTGAAGAGTTGCGGCGCGAGAGAAGAAACATGCGCCGCCAGCATCATCCGGGAATGATGGATCGGAGGCGAAAGGGCAGGTTTAATGACTGACCGGGAATTTACAGAGATTGTCCAGGAGACCAAGGGTATTGTACTTTCGGCAATTCAAAAGCATCTTGACAGGCGTTATATTCATGCTATAGATGATGTAGCGCAGGAAACCTATTTCAGGGCTTTTAGAAGCCTGCAGAAAAATGGTTTCCGCGAAGAGAGCGCAATAAGCACCTGGCTGTATACCATTGCCAGAAATGAATCCCTGCGGATGAATAAAAAACTCGGCAGGGAGTCAGATAAGGTGGCAAAAAAAATGCAGGAGACCTCTGTCGATGAGGCAGTTGAAGGCTTAAGTTTCGATAACGACATTGACCTGCTGAGGGATTCAATAGAGATGCTGCCTGAGAAGTACAAAAGTGTTGTCGCCCTTGTTGCTGAAGGGTACAGTGTGAAAGAAATAGCTGAAAAACTGCAGATTCGTTCCGGGACGGTAAAGTCCCGCACTTCCCGGGGACGGGAAATGTTGCAGAAACTGATGCAGGGAGGCATGCCATGAAACAGAAACAAAAAGGGAACATGAAACAGGAAATTGAAAAGCGTATGGCAAGTGACCTCTGGAGCCGCAATATTGCCACAGCTGTAATGAGAAAAAAACAGAAGCACCAGCGTACTGTTTACCGTGTATCAAGCCTGGCGACAGCAGCACTGATCGTCGGGGCTTTAATATTTACCTTTCAAAATAAATCTGATCCGGGGATGCAGTATTCTGATTTTTTAACTCTCCAGGTTCAGGGGGTTCATAAGACATCACTGCAGAAGGATATCATCATGGCCTCGGCAAATCAATCTGAGTCTTCGGATGTTCTTTTTTCCAGTGCCGTTGATGAGATGATTGATGACGCAATTTTGAGGCGATGAAGCTGAACTTCCGTTTTACAATAATCTTTTTTCTCGTCATGGCGACTTCTTTTTCAGGATTGGGAAGAAGTGTATTCGCCTTTGACGAAATATGGTACCTGAAACATCTTCTAAAAATTGCAAAGAATCCTCCCGTGGAGAGGTTCCCCTCTGAAAGAATTTTTATGAAAGACAAGGCGCTTTTCTGTACCGGTACGGGGCGGGCCGCAGTTGTCAACAATCAGGCCGCCGAGTTGATCATAGGGGGGAAATACCGGGAAGCCGAAAAGATACTTGATACCGCTCTCTCAGAGCGGTCGCTTTTTTTCCCCTTTCGCTACAACCTCGGGGTCTGCCACCTGTATCATAATGAACTAAAACTTTCACATCTTCATTTTACCAAGGCAATGCAGACGGTTCCGGAATACTGGATAACCTACATGCAGCTCGGGTATATCTATGAACGGTGGAATCGTGATGCCGAGGCAATAGAATCTTTTAGAAAGGCCTTGAGCCTTAATAATCGTGACATTAATGTATTTGTCAGTATCGGAGATATCTTTTATAAGAGATAACAGCTTGAGCTGGCTCGAAAGTATTATGACGCCTCTCTGAAACTGGAGCACCGGTTTCCCAATGGGCTTTTAGGGCGGGCCAAGATTTACTTCAGGCGGGGAAAATACCTGAAGGCAATAAACCTTTTAAAGACCATTAACCTGCGGAAGGCCTATGACCGGTCACTTCACTACTATTATGGAGAATCGGCTTTCGAGCTTCGGGACTATAAAACCGCGGCAGAGCAGTACCGGATTCTTCTTCAGTACCAGACAGACCGGTTTTTTCTTACCACTTCCCCGGTTTTAATCAAGCATAAGCTTTATCTCTCTAATCAGTTTATCCAGTAGCCGTGAGGCCCGGCCCGGCAGGGGCGCTGAGCCTTTACTTCTTTTACCTTCCTTTTGTCATAACAAAGCCCGGTGCGGGGATTCGTAACGGTATTAATAATTGTTTTCTCCTTGAAAAAATTTATTATTTCTGCTAATGATTCGTATACAGAAGGTTAAAACTTATAATGTGAGGTATACCCTTGAAAATAACAGCAATTGTAATTAACGTTCTGCTCTGCAGTTTTATTCTTTTTTCTTCACCCCATGCCGACGCGGCAGATGCCTATAAGGGAATTACGGCGAAAAAGGAAATTCGAGTAGGAATTTCACAGCATTATCCGCCTCTTAATTTTAAGGGGGGGAAGTCAGGGCTTGAAATGGAAATGGCCCGGGAACTGGGGAAATTTCTCGGTGTAAAAGTGACCCTGGTGAAGCTCCCGGTGGCCGGTTATGTTCCGGCCCTTCAGGGGGGGCGGGTTGATATTATTCTCGCGGGCTTTTCACGCAACCTGAAGCGGGGAAGAATTATCTGGTTTTCGAAGCCCTACCTTTCAGTAACCCCGGGGGTTTTAGTGCGGAAAAACGCCCTTCCACAGAGGCGATTCGGCGATGAGTTTGAAGAACGCCCCATCAGCAGTATCTGGGACCTGAAATCTCTGACCCGTTTTTCCTTTGCCGTCAAGAAGGGGAGCGCCTACGAGGAACTTTTAAAAGAGCATTTCCCCAATACAAAGCATGTCATTGTAACCAGCAATGAAGAAGGAATGGGGCTGCTGAAGAAGGGCAGGGTGGATGGCTTTGTGCATGATTCTCTCTACCTGAAGTATCTCCACGGGGGTAGCGCAAAGCTGCGGGGCCGCTACCGGCTTCTTCAGGGGGGCACACGGGCTGAAGAGCTCTGCATCGGTCTCCCCTTTGGTGACGTTGTGCTGAAAAATCAGATTGATCTTTTTGTTGATGAGATGCTTAGAACGGGCCGGATTCGCTCCTGGCTTGAGAAATATAACACGAAGTGAGGGAGTGAATCATGAAAGTTCTGAGAAATATTTTTATCACCGTATTACTGGTACTTGTTACAGCAGGAGGGTCCGCCACCGCAGGCACCATGGATCCCCTTCTTGAGCGCCTCGATATTTCAGGATTTCTTCGCATGCGGGCCTGGTATTTTGGAAGCAGCATCAAGATGCCTGATGCGTTTCCCGGCTATGAGCAGGCAAACTATGAGGATGTTTTTTTTAGAAACCGTTTCTTTTTAAAAGTTTTGCCGAACCTGGAGATACGGACTGTCTTTGACATCGGCGCTAAATTCGGGTCTGGTGATTTTGCCCTGGGGAGCGGGGGAACCAATATCGTGACCCGTAATGTCTATATGATGTTCAGGCCGGTCAATGGCTCTGAACTCTCTCTCGGCCTGATGCCCTTCTCTCTTCCCGGAGGATTTATCCTGGCGAGGGACGCTACAGGTATCCGTTACAGTCATAATTTGCTGAAAAAGCAGCTCCAGCTTTCGGCGTCTTTTATTCGCGCCTTTGACGACGCTGACACGGCATTAGATGGTACAACTGATCCAAAATACAACGATGATAATGTCTGGATACTGACAGGAAAGGTTGCGGTTATCGATGGGCTGACCTCGGATATGTATTATGCCGGTGAGTATGATAAGTTTACTGATACTGGAGATAATGAGGAATTTGATGACGGGGAAGATAACCGTGAAGTGAATCTTCACTGGGTTGGTTTGCATAACAGTTATTCAATTGGTGATTTTGTTGTTAAGGCTGCTGGTATTTTAAATTTGGGTAAAATCTATTTATACAACCTTGCTGGATCATCTAAGGCTAAAACCGACATCACCGCTGCTCTCTGGTCCCTTGAGGTGGAATACACTCTCGGCGACCTGAAGCTTATCCTCTCCCACGAAGGGGCTACGGGTGATGCCGCTGATCCTGACAACAGGCATTCCTTTCAGAGCATCAAGGCATCCCACGGCTACAGCTTCATAGCCATTGATAATTCAGGGGGCCTTGCGATTCGGGGCAGCGGCGAGTCACCTCTCTTCGGTCTCTATGCCCAGGGTCTGAAGGCCAGGTACACACATTTTGACTCGGTTACCGTGAACATGGGACTTTTTGATTTCAGAAGAATGAAAAAGGTCGGGGGCTCTTCCT
>CAZPEK010000177.1:0-7169 GCA_964585555.1 uncultured Leptospirales bacterium
CCTGGTCCTCATACAGTTTGCCCGTAACGATGCCTACATGGGCAGCTCCCCGGGTCGCCTTAAAAACAACATAAAATCAATGAATGTGAGAATCCGCCTCGACACGACGGCTGAAATACTGCTCCTCACCTCATGCTCAATTTACAATGAAGCGGAAGACCGGATGGCTGATGCCTTTTACTCCGCCATCACAGGCCTCGGCATAGAGGAGCATCTTCCCGTTGCCGAGGTCCACACCTACTGGAAGAATAAAATCCGCGGCGGCATTGACCACCAAAGCCTCGTACAGGGAGACATGGTGCATCCAACGGTTGCAGGGTATAAACTCATGGCCGAGGCTGTAATGGAGAAATTTTAAAAAACCGATTTTCATAAAGGCGACGATGCGCTTCATCGCTTTTGATAAAGATCATCGCCTTCAGGTAAAAGGCTGTTTTAAACATTTTATTGTAACTATTTCCGCCATTTTATATAATATTAATAAGAAGTTATTTTCCCCGAAGGGGTAAAAAAAGGTGGATTTTAAAGGCTTCGGACAAAATATGACTTTAAAGTAAGAAGTTAAGGAAGAAAGTCATGTCGGAAAAAACGGGAAACGGTGATATTTTTGAAGGCGACCTGCAGCTGAAAAGCGACAGCAGGGTAAAAAAGCCGCGAATGTACCGGGTTATTATTCACAATGACCACTACACAACCATGGATTTTGTTGTAGAGGTTCTGACAAAAGTATTCCAGATGCCCGCTGCAAAGGCAACCCAGGTAATGCTTGATGTCCACAAAAAGGGGGCCGGTACCTGCGGAGTCTACACCCTGGATATTGCCGCTTCAAAGGTAGCCCGGGTTCATGAAATGGCCCGTGCCCGTGAGTTTCCCCTGAAAAGTTCATACGAGGAAGCATAGATGGAAATCAATCAACAGCTCAATGACATCCTGATGGCCGCCTTTAGCGAGGCTCAAAAAAAACATCATGAATTTCTAACACCTGAGCATATTCTCTATTCATCGCTTTTTAACGAAGCGGGAAAGGAACTGATAGAAGAAACCGGGGGAGAGATTTCAGTTCTTCAAAAAGAGCTTGAAGGCTATTTCGAAGAGCATATTCCCCGTATTGACGATACGGAGCCAATCCAGTCATCGGGATTCAAGTCTGTCATGGAGCGGGCTATATGGCATACCACTTCTGCCCAGAAGGATGAACTTGACCTGGGGGATGTTCTTGTGGCTATTTTCGATGAAAAGGATTCCTTTGCCGCTTTTTTCCTTAAGAACCAGGGCATATCCCGTCTTGATCTCCTTAATTATATTTCCCATGGCTTCGGCTCCTTTGACGAATTTGATGACGACCTTGAAAATGAAAATGCCGAAGATTTTATCGACGATGAAGATGAAGAGAAAGATCCAAAGAAAAACAAAGCCATTGAAGCCTTTACCACCGAGCTGGTAGAAAAGGCACGCAACGGTGAGATAGACCCCCTTATCGGCCGTGAGGATATTATCGAACGTACAGCCCAGGTTCTCTGCCGGCGCATAAAAAACAATCCGATACACGTCGGTGAGCCGGGGGTCGGAAAGACCGCTATTACCGAAGGGCTTGCCCAGAAAATTGCCGATGGCGATGTACCGGGCCCCCTGAAAAACAACAAGATCTTTCAGCTCGATATGGGCTCCCTCATTGCCGGCACCCGATTCAGGGGAGACTTTGAAGAACGAATGAAAAAAGTTCTCGCTGAACTGAATAAAATGGAAGATGTCATTCTCTTTATCGATGAGATACATACCGTTGTGGGAGCCGGGGCTGTTTCTGGCGGTTCCATGGACGCCTCGAACATGCTCAAACCGATACTCTCTTCAGGACATGTACGGTGCATCGGTTCTACCACCTACGATGAATATAAAAAATACTTTGATAAAGACCGGGCCCTTTCCCGGCGCTTTCAGAAAATTGATATTCCCGAGCCTTCTGTTGATGAGACCATAGAGATACTGAAGGGCATCCGGGAACATTATGAAACCTATCACCGGGTGCAATACACTGATGAGGCCCTCAAGGCGGTGGCTGAACTCTCAGAAAAATATATCAATGACCGGCACCTTCCCGACAAGGCGATAGATGTGATTGATGAGGCCGGTGCCTTTGCCCGCATGTACCGGGACAATGAAGAGGAAGTTATAACCATCGGTACTGAAGAGGTTGAACGAATAATCAGTAAAATGGCCAAGATTCCCGAAAAGTCTGTCTCTTCTTCAGAAGTTACTATTCTCAAAGACATGATGACAGACATTAAAAAACAGATCTTCGGCCAGGACCAGGCGATCTCCATGGTTTCCGAGGCTATTAAACGAAACCGTGCCGGCTTCGGCAACCCGGACCGCCCCATCGCGTCATTTCTCTTTGTAGGCCCCACCGGTGTGGGAAAAACTGAACTGGCCCGCCAGCTGGCCGATTACCTCGGCGTTTCCCTCCACCGCTTTGACATGAGCGAATACCAGGAAAAGCATACCGTAGCCCGCCTCATCGGTGCGCCTCCCGGATATGTGGGCTATGAGGAGGGAGGCCTTTTAACCGAGGCTATCAGAAAAACCCCTTACGCCGTACTGCTTCTCGATGAAATCGAAAAAGCACACCCGGATATATTCAACACCCTGCTCCAGGTAATGGATTACGCTACCCTGACCGACAACAACGGGAAAAAAGCAGACTTTAAAAATGTCATTATCATCATGACCTCCAACGCGGGAGCGCGGGAAATCGGCAAGGCGCAGATGGGCTTTGGAGAACGGACCCTGTCAGGACATGCAATCAATGAAGCGGTTGACCGGTTCTTCTCACCGGAATTTCGCAACCGTCTTGATTCGATAGTTACCTTCAACCATCTTAACGAAGAGATCATTCTTGATATTGTAAAAAAGGAAGTGAACCTCTTTACCGAACAGCTGGCTGAAAAAGATGTTGAACTGACGCTTACCGATGCCTGTTATGCCTGGCTGGCAAAACGGGGTTACTCTCCCCAGTTCGGTGCACGGGAAATTTCCCGCCTTGTTCAGAAAGAAATCAAATCCTTCTTTGTTGACCAGGTCCTCTTTGGTGAGCTTTCAAAGGGCGGAAAAGCCACGGCTGACATTGCAGACGATAAGGTAACCATTACCATTGAAGGGACATGACAGCCCATGCCTGTTTTTTCCCTCAATGAAGATATCCTTTTCCCTCCTGTTGAACTGGCTGATGAAAGCGGCATACTCGCGGTAGGAGGAGACCTTTCTGAAAAACGTCTGATCAAAGCATACAGCCAGGGCATTTTTCCCTGGTACTCACCCGGTGAGCCGATCCTCTGGTGGTCTCCCGATCCGCGCTTTGTCCTCTATCCCGAAAAAATAAAAATTTCCCGAAGCATGCGCCAGATTCTAAAAAGAAAAACCTTCACCATAACCTTTGACCAGGCCTTTCCCGAAGTGATCAAAAACTGCAGCAAACCCCGTGATGATGACATGGGAACCTGGATAACCGATGAGATGACCGATGCCTATATCAGGCTTCATAACCTCGGCTATGCTCATTCTGTTGAAGCATGGCAGGATGGCAGACTTGCCGGGGGTCTCTACGGGGTCTCCCTGGGAACGGCCTTTTTTGGAGAATCGATGTTTACCCATGTCAGCAATGCCAGCAAGGCATGCTTTATCGTGCTGACCAGGTATCTTGAGAAGGCGGGATTTCCCATCATCGACTGCCAGGTGCATACCAGTCATCTTGCGAGCCTGGGGGCACACTTTATTCCCCGAAGTGATTTTCTTGCGGTAATAGAAAACAGCATCAAGGAAAAAACCCTCAAGGGCAACTGGGGCACTATGGCACCCTTTACCTCAAGTACCGCTCCTAGTACCTGACAGAATCAAAGACCCTTTTAAGCTTCTTTGTAAGAAGGGCATGTTTATCCCCCGGAGAGGTCCCTTCGATGATCACCACGTGTCCGTCACGCTCAAAGGCGTAGAGTTCAAATACATTCTTATGCTTATCCCGTCCCCTGGCCCAGTAGAATGATGACGCTTCTTTCTTCCCCCATCGGTGGGTCATCATGGTGCTGCTGCGGCGGAGCATCCAGCGGCGTGATACTTCCTTTGCCCCGCGCTTTTTCCCGGGTATTGCCGCAAGGGTAATAGAAGCGCTCCCGTCAAGACTCATGAATTCCTTAATGTCGTGCCTTCCCTGAAAGGTCATGGCCCCGGGAAGTTTTTCCCATCCATAGGGTATTGAAATAAGTATGGAACGGTCTTCAAGATTCATCCGGCACACTTTCCCATCAGAGGGGTTCATTGTTTTTTCCTGCCAGATAGTGCGAACCGCCAGATCCCTGATGTAGCGCGCGGTACTCCGGTCCGCGTCATAAAGATTTGAAAGATGAACATTCCGTCCCGCAAGGGTCACTACAGCCCTTCTGTTAATAAGTTTTCGATACCCTGCCAGCTCTTCCCGTGAAGGGTATTCTCTGATTTCAATACCGTGACGACGGTAAAACTGCAGGAGGGCTGATACACGGGCAGTCCTTTTATTCATTTCATCAACCAGATACTTCCTGGTGACCCCTTCTCTTAAAACACGATCGCGGCTATAGCCATCGACAAGATAAAGCATACTCTTTCGCTTTAAAACAGTATCAGTTTCCGACGGAATTTCTCCCCGGACAAGAGAGGCGATGAGCGCATCAACCCGTATTTTATAGCGGGCCAGAATATCTTCCCCGTAATCAAGGCCCGCGAGCATCCTGCTGAATGCTTTCAGTCCTGAGGCAACCTGGTCCATCTCAAACTGGGCGATACTCATCATCCTTTTCATTGACCGGTTTTCAGTTTTTTCCACCAGGGAAGCACGACGTTCAAGCATAACATGATACTCGGTCATAATACCGTTTCGAACTTCCCGAATCGTCCCCCTGAGATCACGCTTCAGGTTCTGAAGATATCGAATATCCCGGGCAGTCAATCCCCCTCTCATTGTGCCGGCAGGAAGAGCCGTATCAAGAAATGCCCGGTATATGGTATCAAGACGCCTCAGGGAAAGATGGACCTCTCCCTGAACCTTCCGGTTTTCCCTTCCACTGAAACCGGAAGCCCCTTCTCCGATTACGCCGATAATTCTGATATACTTTTCACTTTCCCGAACCCGGTCAGCCAGAAGTTTTTTCACCTTCTCCCGCCTCATGGCGCTGTGCTCACCCCACCAGGTCAAAAAAGATTCACTCCGCTTCAGATAACGGCGTGCCAACTCTTCCTTTTCCTGGAAAATATTTTTTTTCCTGGCCAGATCCCTGGTCAGTGATTCAAGAGAATGGATGTTTTTCTTTTCTTTCTCTTCCAGGTGACGAATCACTTTTTCCCTATAACGAATCGCCGCCTTCTCAGCGGCGAGATACTGATTGATAGCAGCCCCTCCCTTCCGATTAAACTGGCGCAGTACCGAAGAAATATTATCGGCCCTGACAGGACCAAGGGCCCGACGGCGAAGATTATCAATTCGACGATGAAGATAAATTCTCCTGTTTTCACTTTTAATTTTTGACAGGGACTCACCGGGGAAAATCTGCCGGTCAAGGGCTGACCGGTCTCTAAAAAAGTAACGAATTTTTCCAAGAGGATATTCTTCCTTTATCATTTCTTTTATTTCTTTAAAGGAAGTAAAATGAAAATCCATCAATGCGTTAAAGTATTTCCAGGTCACTGAACCCCTGAGATCATCAACGTCAGGCGAAATAGTAAGGGGAAGAATATAGCTGCTCCCCGTTTTTAAAGCCTCCCGGCTAATAATATTTTTAACATAGAGGGAAGTAACCGCTTCATCCCCGGCAAAAAGTTTTTTTGCCTTTACCTGAAGTTTTTGTTTTATCTCGTTTTTCAGAAGAACTCTTTTGCGCACCATTGCCTTAATTAACATTTCACGTGCAATGACCATTCTCCATGGAGGGGAAATATCATTCATTACAAAGAGAGAAACAATTTCAGTTGAATCATCTTTAAAAAAACCGCCGGCACGCGCTGCAGCTTCCTTCTTTGCGTGTCCTGTCATTAAATCGCCAAGAGCAGGACTGTTCCATGTCATCACCAGGCTTTTTAACAACAGCATATCCGTTATCACGCCGGCGCTTTGATCAATCACCGCCTCTAAAGAACCGGCACCAGGAAGTCCCCTGCTTTCAGTTAAAAGGCCTCGTTTCATCGAAACCTCTTTAAAGACCTTGAGAACTTCATCACAGCGCTGCATATCATCACGGAGAAGCCTTTCAAGGGAATCATCGTAGAGAGGGTCTTTTCGGATACGGGCAAAATCACCTTCAAGATGTTTTTTCTGCAGTTTCCACCATTCGATCCTTGAGTTTGGTACCGCATCAGTGGCACTTCCCCCAATCATAAAAAATGCCGTAAGTATTAAAAGGGCTTTCAGCTTCATCTGCATGTTCTGCCTCGAAAATTTTCAGTTATTACAGGCTCCGGGCCTGATGACGGAACCAGGACTCTTCTTTATTATCGTAATATTTCATGATTCGATTAACGGAAAGTTTGCTGAAAAGATGGTTTACCGGCTGGAAAAAAATCAAGGGCCTCTATAACCCGGAAAAATCAATGGTAAAAGTGGTTCCCTCTTCACGATTCAGCTCAATAGCGCCATGAAGCTGAGCAGTAAGGGCCTCAGCCAGCTGAAGTCCGATGGAAGAAGCAAAAGCCCCGGTCCGGGCATCTTCTATCCCGATGCCATTATCCGCGACAGTAAGACGAAAACCTTCAGATCTTTTTTTAAGTGAAACTGCAATTCGCCCCTTACGTCCCTCAGGGAAGGCATATTTGATAGAGTTAGTCACCAGTTCATTTATAATCTGGGCGCAGGGGATTGCCTTATTGATAGAAAGAGGCACATCTTCAACATCAATATCCATTTCAATATCAGTATCGCTCATTCTGTAACAATCCCTGATATGATTGATCAGGTTGCAGATATACAGCTTAAAATCAACCCGTAAAAAATCATCGGTTTCATAGAGGCTGTCGTGCACCAGAGCCATGGAACGAATCCTGTTTTCACCCTTTCTGATGATATCCGCCTCCCGGCTGGTGCTGTTCCCCAGTTCATTTACCTGAAGGCTGAGAATACTTGAAACAATCTGCATGTTATTCTTAACGCGGTG
>CAZPEK010000177.1:7293-7889 GCA_964585555.1 uncultured Leptospirales bacterium
CTCTTCAATTTCTTTCTGTAAATCTTCGGTGCGAACCCTCACAAGAAGTTCTAAATGCTCACGGTACCGGGTTAATTCCATTTCAGTTCTATGGCGCTTTAAAACATTCTCGATTGTAACCGGAAGAGCCTTCAAATAATGTCCATCATGGTCTTTGACAATATAATCATAAGCCCCGGCCTTCATGGCCTTAACTGCAATTTCCTGGTCTCCAATGCCGGTAACAATAATTATCGGCGTACCTTTAACCTTCCCAAAAAGGTCAAAGGCAGTACCGTCACCCAGGGAATAATCAAGAACAATAACAGCATAATCATTTTTACTGATCAGTTCTTTAGCAGAGGCAACAGAAACTGCGATATCAAAATCGAAAGAAAAATTATCATCCCCGGTCATCCGTTTTATTGCAATCTGGTCAATAGAATCATCTTCAACAAAAAGTATTTTTTCATTTTTTCCGTTCATACCATTTTCCTCAGGGCTGTTCGCTTATTGTCCAGTAATTATCTATTGTTTTAATTACCCCGGTAAAATCACCGTATTCAGCGGGTTTAATCATATAGCCTGCGGCACCATTACTAAAGCATTCTTCCCGG
>CAZPEK010000178.1:0-7814 GCA_964585555.1 uncultured Leptospirales bacterium
ACTCCTTTATTATTATTTCGACAGGTTCTGCCCCTCTGGTTACCTTTTTCGCCGGTTAAAAGATAAAACATACAGCATCCGCCCGGTCGGGTGTTTCTCTTCGAGTTTTATCTTGACTTTGGGAGCAATATTGATAATATTTAATATGCTCTATCTGAAAAATAAATATATTCAGATATAAACTTCTGGCTATGGAAGGAAATGCGATGCTGAAGGGTACAGTTTTATCCCACAAAGAGCTTAAAAGGGATTTCAGCATACTTCTCATTGATGATGATCCCTCAATAGTTAAGACTATTACCCGTATTCTTCGCGCGGATAATGATTCCTATTATATAGAATCCGCCTCCTCTGTTGATACGGCAATTCAACTGGTAAAAAAAACCTACTGGGATACCATACTCCTCGATCTGGCACTGCCCATGACTGAAGGGGGTCGAACTGACACAGTCAACGGCCTGAAAACCTTGAAAATTTTAAAGGAAGAGTTAAAGATAAACGCCCCCATTATTGCCATTACCGGTTTCCAGGATGATGCTGAACTCTCTGAAACAGTTCTTGATCTCGGGGCTTACTACTTTCTCAATAAACCTGTCAGGGCAAAATCCCTTGCCGCCATTGTTCGTAACGCCATGACCTTTCAGATGACCGGTTACGACGGCCTCACCGGCCTTCTCAACAAGATAACCTTTGAAGAACGCCTCAAGTCAGAATTCGAACGGGTAAAACGTAAAAATCTCGAAAAGGATGATATGCCTGAGCATATAGCCGCAAAAATTGAAACCTCCAGTATCTCTCTTATTTTCCTCGATGGAGACAACTTCAAGACATTCAATGACACCTATAGTCACCTGGTGGGCGACCAGGTTTTAAAACAGATAGGCGGCTCTTTTATTGATGAAAACCTCTACAAGGTATTAAAAGATCATGATAATATGGTAAAATATATTTTTCGTCCCTATGACATCGCAGCCCGCTTCGGGGGTGATGAGTTTTCCATCTTTCTTCCCGAAACAAATCACAGCAGTGCCCTGGCGGTGGCCAAAAGGATACGGGATTTGATTAAAAAGTTTCACATCGCTGACATCATAGGGGAAGACCAGGTAGTAGAGGAAGTATCGCGCTTCAGTCTTTCCATCGGCATAGCGTCTTATCCCACTCCCAACTATGCCATTGATCATGAAGAATTGATACAATACGCTGACAATGCCATGTATGCCTCAAAGGAAACCCGGGACGGCTCGATTTTCGGCTACAGTTCTGAGGGGATACTGGTCAAACTCGACAGCTAAGGAAAACACCTTGACCATATCTGACAGGAACCTGCTGCACTTCCTTGATATTTTCTTTATAGTATTTCACAGTTCTTTTTCTATTTTCAATTCTCTCGGCTGGGCATGGAAAAAAACCCGGCGCCTCCACCTGGCAACGGTTACGGCTACCCTCTTCTCATGGTTTGTCCTCGGGATCTGGCATGGATGGGGATACTGCTTCTGTACTGACTGGCACTGGCAGGTACGTGACGCCCTTGGCAAACCGGTAACTTCGTGGTCATATCTGCATTTTCTCATCAAAGAGCTGACAGGCATACACCTTGATCCGGTTCTCGTTGACACCACAGCGCTGGCAGTTCTTTCAGCAGCGGTACTCCTGACGATCAGCCTGAACGTGAAAGATTTTATCGAAAGGAAGAAGCCTAAAAATAGTGAACTGTCTCGGTAAAATCACCGGTATTTCTTTCCCGCCGAAACAGAGAGGGTCTTTTTCTTTTAGAGCTTCTCTTTTTCGATGAGAGGTATGAGACACCTCCCCGGTAGCGGCGCTTCCAGTAGGGATTATTCAGCTTCGCGTATGAGACCGACTTCCCGGTTCTGGGGGCGTGAATAAACCTTCCCGATCCCGCGTAAATTCCCACATGAGAAACACGGCGCCCTGAGGTTTGAAAAAACACCAGGTCTCCCGGTTGAAGCCGGTGTTTTGAAACCCTCTTCCCTTCCCGGTACTGTGAGGCCATATTGCGTTTCACCGGCATCCCGCTTTTTCGGTAAACATAATAGACAAATCCACTGCAGTCAAAACCCCGTGGTGTGGTCCCTCCATACCGATAGGGAACCCCAAGGTATCTTCTCGCTGTTATGACAATCCTGTCTCCCGATTGAGGTGCCCGGAACCCGCGCCATGAAGAACGAGTCGTTCTCCGGTACTGGGGAGGGGGAACACATGAGGAAGCAAAGAGTACCGCAAGGATTAAAAATGCTGAGTATTTTTTCATATTAATATTTTCGGAACATCAAAGCAAAGAATTTATCTTATCAAGAGGATAAAAGGGAATAAGTTAAAAAACCCTTTAACAGGGAAGATCGTAACGGCGGCAGAAATCCTGACGGGTAGTAATTTTAAATATGGTATCAAGACGACAGGCGGCAAAAATTTTCATCACATCTTCTTTGACATTAATAAATTCAACATTAATGTCTTTTTTCCCCGAAGTACTGACAAATTTCACCAGTGTGCCGATGGCGGCAGAATCGATAAAAGTAAGATCTTTACAATCAAAGGCAATGACTGAAGGCTCTGTCTCAAGCATTTTTTCCCAGCTTTCATCAATAGTCGGGGCCGCATAGAGAAAAAAATCTCCCGACAAATGAATAACCCTGATGCTGCCATATGTCGTGACCTTAAACTCCATATCCGCTCTCTCATCTCTCCCTGTGGCTGTCCATGATCTAGATTTCCTGAGGTTTCCGGTCATAAAAAGATTGACCGGGAATACCCTGTTACATACTATATCGGTTTCTTAATAAAATAAAAGAATATTTTTCCCTGAGACTAACAGGAGACATGATGAAAAAGCTTACAGGGGGCCTCGAAATGGTTCCCGGATACACTTATTCGGCCATTAAATGCGGAATCCGATACCAGGACCGTCTTGACTATGGGCTTATCTACTCAGAAAAGCCCTGCCATGCCGCCGGCACCTTTACTTTGAATAAGGTTACCGCCGCGCCGGTAAAGCTGTGCCGTAATCGAATTGACGGGGTCATTCATGCCATTCTTGTAAATTCGACCAACGCCAATGCCTGTACCGGTTCAGAAGGCTACCAGGCCGCTGAGACTCTGACTGCTGACATGGCCAAAAAGCTTCACAACAGTGAGAATTCAATTCTCATGAGCTCGACGGGTATTATCGGCCACCAGCTGCCCGTAGAAACAATGCTGGCTGGACATGCCCCCCTTATAAAAGGCCTCGATCCGGCTCACGGCCCTGATTTTTCAAAGGCCATCATGACAACCGATACCTTTCCAAAAAGCTGCGCTGTTTCATTTGAGACATCACAGGGAACCTTTGTAATCGGCGGAACAGCAAAGGGCTCCGGTATGATTGCCCCGAACATGGCAACAATGCTCGCCTATATGTTAACCGATGCCCCTGTTGAGAAGACATACCTGGATAAAATATTCGGGGAAATTGTCCGTACCACTTTTAATGCCATTACTGTTGACGGCGACACGTCAACCAATGATACGGCAATTATTCTCTCTCCGGTTTCAGACAGTCCCCTGACATCACCGGAAGACCTTGCATCCTTTGAAGAGGCCCTCAAAGCTGTGGCGGGAAGTCTCTCCCACATGATTATCTCTGACGGGGAAGGAATAACTAAAATAATTACGATTCATGTCACTGGAGCCGCCTCGCCGGAAGATGCGGATAAAGCGGCCCGGACCATTGCCAACTCAGCGCTGGTTAAAACTGCCTTTTTCGGAGAAGACCCCAACTGGGGAAGAATCGCAATGGCTGTCGGTTATTCAGGAGCGGAGCTCATCGAAGAAAAGTTAAGCATATCCTTTGGGAACATCATGGTACTCAAAAATGGAACTCCCTGCCTTACTGAGACTAAGTCTCTCGCCCGGGTAATGGAAGAAAAAGAAATAACCGTTACCGTTGACCTGGGAATCGGTAATTATGAATTTACCATGCTGACGATAGATTTCTCCTATGATTATGTTAAAATTAATGCAGAATATTCTACTTAGTTCTCTGCCAGAAAAAGCCTTTTCATATTGACAGTCAGATAGAAATCTGTAAGTATCCGATCAGGGTAACAGGGAAGACTTAAAATATTTTTATAATGTCGAGTATAATAAAAACTATGAGCAGTCAAAAAATACTACAGGCATGGATCGTACTTTCAGCAGTCCTCATAATGGGAACATCAGCACCTCTTTTGGGAGCTGACCAAAAACCTTCCCCCACAAAAGCCGGGAAAATTCAAATTCATACCTTTGCTCTCAAGGGAAAAACTGAAAAAATAACCTATTACGCTTCCATACTCCCTAAAACCCTGTACCAGTACCTCAAAGAGACAGGACGTTATGCCCCGGTACTTGAAAAAGGTGATGCGCCGCCAATAGATGTTCAAAAACCCGGGAGCCCTCTTAATAAATCAGTCTTAAAGGAGATTTCAAACCGTAAAAAAAATATCCACTATGTCTGTACTGGAATAATAGAAGCCATCCCCACAGGCGGAACCAGTGCCATCATTATTATTTATAATGTAAAAACGGATACCATTAAGATCATTCCCGCTTCACGCCTTGAAAGCGGTGTGGTACTCGGGACATCAATGGATACCCTTTCTGATTCAGTCATCAAAAAATTTGATTTTGCGGTTGCAGAAGCTCGCCGTGTTGAGAACACTTCCCCCTACCTCGGGGTCTACCGGTTCATGTCCCGGCTGAACTTTGGTATTGCCTCAGGCTATACCTTTCTGGTGGGAGATTTCAGTGATTTTGATAATGCCCTTGAGGTGAGAACCCATCTTGGTTACGATCTTTCACCACTGATTTCAAACCTTTCAGTTCGCTGGAACGGGGCATATTTAAGCACCGGGTTCGGCGACGAGTCATTAAGATTGTGGAACATTGGTTTATCTCTCAACTATGCACTTCCTTTCAGTAAACATTTTAGTATTTCAGGGGCAATCGGAAGTGGCGCCACCTTTCTAACCATAGTACAGTACCAGGCCGGTGAAACCAGCCCTACAGCATTGATTCTTGATGAGAATGATGACACCAGGGCCTTTCTTTTTCTCGGCCTCGGAGTTGATTTTAATATCGGCCCGGTTACCTTAAACGCGGGAACCAGCTACCGGAGAGTCTTTATAAACAATAAGGGCATTGACATGGTTGCCATCACCGGAGCATTTGTTTATAACCTGTAAAGTCTGCATACTTCTGACATTAAAAAAGGGAGCTCAAAGCTCCCTTTTTTAATTAATCTATTCTGTTTTCTTCTTGCGAACTCTTCTTTTAGCAGTCGTTTTCTTTTTAGATGCTTTTCGTTTTTTTACTACTCTTTTCTTTTGGGGAGTAGTTTTTTTCTTTGTTACCCTTCGCTTTTTGATAACTCGTTTCTTTTCGGGGGTAGCTCTCTTCTTTGTTATCCTTCGCTTTTTGACAACTCTTTTCTTTTTGGTGGTCGTTCTCTTATTCTTAACTGCTGAACGTGTCGGCTTTGCCCGGCAATAAGCCTTTACCCGGGCCCCTTTTCGGGTGTATCCAGAAACCCATACACAGTTTGAATTAGACTTACATTTACTACTGCTCAATCCCTGACAATTTGCCGCATCAGCGCTTTCGGGCATAAAAAAAGCCAGAGCGATAAAAAGGGACAGAAGCATTGTACCCATTTGCTTTACCATAATTGATCTCCTGATATAGTATTGAAAAACCTTATCCTTATTTTCGAAATTGTCAAGCAATTACCTCAAATTATTAAGACTCTTTTTAAGACTTGACCCCCCTATATGTAATTGTTAAAATCATTAACAGGCTTTAATAATTACTCCTAACTTTAAAAGTAGGTGAGAGGGGCTCCCTGGGGGGTCCCCACACACCTTCTCTATTCAGGTTGAGAAACTATGCTTACTGAAGAAAAAAATGTTCGGCAGATTCCCGGGGAAGGACTGAGGCGATGGTTTTTTGATAATTTTTTTGACCTCATTATCTGGTATGAAGAAAATAAAGAAATAAAGGGCTTTCAACTCTGCTATGATAAATTAGGAAAAGAAAAGGTTTTTACCTGGATGAAAGCAGGGGGATACAGTCATGATGAAATTGACAGTGGCGAAGTCCCGGGAGAGCATAAAAAAACCCCCATCCTGGTGGCTGACGGTCCCTTTGACAAAGATTCCATCGGAAGACGGTTTCTTGATGAAAGCGCCCATCTTGAGGCAAACCTGAGAGAACTGGTATATCAGAAGATTCGGGAACACAACATCTGAAATTATTCCTTGACAATATTCATATTCATGGCTTATTTGAGAGAAATCGGGCAGCCCCCGGTTTTTTTATTTTTTATAAGGTGATTATCATGACATCAGCAAAACTCAAAAAAATCATTGAAGAAGATAAAGAGTATCTTTTTCAAAATTACGGCTCGAGACAACAGGTCTGTTTCACCCGGGGAAAAGGCTCTCTCCTCTATGACCAGGACAATCGGGAATACATAGATTTTTTCTCTGGAATTGCTGTGTCCATTCTCGGGTATAATCACCCGGGCCTTACAAAAGCCCTGCACAGTCAGGTTGACGCCCTCATACACAGTTCAAACCACTATTACAACAGGGAACAAAACAAGGCTGCGGCTCTTATTTCGGAGCTCGCGTTTCCGGGAAAAACCCTCTTTTCAAACAGTGGAACCGAGGCAAATGAGGCGGCCATAAAGCTGGCCCGCCGTTACGGATTGAGTATTGATAAGGATCGATTTCAGATTATAAGTTTTAAAAACAGCTTCCATGGCAGAACCCTGGGGAGTATGGCAGCAACTGGTCAGGAGAAGATCCATAAAGGATTTGGTCCCCTTCCCCGGGGCTTCAGTTATCTTCCTTTCAATGATACTGATGCCTTTGTAAAGGAGATCAAAAAAAACAAAAAAATCACCGCGGTTATTCTTGAGCTTATTCAGGGTGAAGGCGGCATTGTCGCTGCAGAGAAATCCTTTGTTAAAAAAATATTCGATCTCTGCAGAAAGAACGACATCCTGGTTATTGTTGATGAAATTCAGACAGGTATCGGGAGAACCGGAACCCCCTTTGCCTTTCAGCAGTACGAGGTAACCCCTGACATTATCACCATGGCAAAGGGACTCGGCGGGGGCATTCCCATTGGAGCGATGCATGCCAAAAGTTTTCTCACTGAGCACCTTGGCCAGGGAACTCACGGCAGCACCTTTGGCGGCAACCATCTTGCCTGCAGTGCAGCGGCAGCAACACTTAAGGAGATTAAGAAAAAAAGTATCTACAATAATATAGAAAAGGCAGCCGAACACATTAACGGTGTACTTAATCAATTAAAAAAAGAAGGAAATATAGTAAAGGAAGTCAGAGGTCTCGGTCTTCACATAGGCTTTCAGGTTACCGGCAGGGGACCAGAAATAGTTAAAGAGGCCCTTTCCCGCGGTCTGATAATTAACTGTACAGCCGGAGATGTCATCAGAATTATGCCTCCCCTTACCATACCAATGAACCTGGTAAAGAAAGGCATGACAACCCTCAAAGATATTCTTATGCAGGCAGGTGAATAAAATGAAAATACCAAAGGTAGCAACCAAAGACCTTCTAACCGTATCAGACTTGAGCAGGGAAGAGATAATCGCTATTTTCAAGCTTACAACAAAACTCAAGGGCCAGTGTAAAAAAGGCCGATGCCACCGGATCCTGAGAAAAAAGACCCTTGCCATGATCTTTGAAAAGAGCTCAACACGAACCCGTGTCTCCTTTGAAGCAGGAATCTACCAGCTTGGGGGACAGGCT
>CAZPEK010000179.1:0-6059 GCA_964585555.1 uncultured Leptospirales bacterium
GGACTTGTTATGCTTTTCTTTGTATTGATGCGTGCAGGATTTTAGTAGTTACATCTTCAATGTCAGACATTACATCATCAACTGAAAAACGGAGAGTTACTATTCCAAGGGATTCTAGAAATTCATCTCTATACTGATCGTATTCTGTTCTGTTTTTATGTATATCTCCATCAATTTCAACAGCCAATTGGGTCTCATGGCAATAAAAATCCAAGATATATCGATGCACAGGATGCTGACATCGATAGCGAAACCCATTTAGCTGCCTTTTACTCAATTTTTTCCAAAGCACCTCTTCTGAAGCAGTTAAATTCAGTCTTTGATTTCTAGCAAGTTCAACTACATATCTCGGTGTTTTAATTTTTTGTCCGTTATACAGCATATATTACTCAATGAGAAAAGTTCTGGATACAATGTTTCCTAAGAATCAAATTTTCAGGATTAGTTTCAACACGTCTAAAGATAAAGTCCCCCTCCGGGGGATTTAGGGGGCGGGGCGGGGCGAGAAGCCTCAAACCATGGACAAAGTCATCTCAGCATCAGTTTCACTGATGACCTTCAGGTAGCCGCCGCTCACCAGTTCATTAACCCCATCCCGGTAGGCATCCCAGGCTTTGCCAGTCTTTTTGATGGTGATCTGAAGGCTCAGATCCTGTTTGACTTCTTCAAGTATTTCTTGTGCCTGAGGCGAGAGTTGCGGCATGGGGGCCTCCATTGGTTCTGGTAATTAATTAAAACAATCTAAGGGCAATTACAAGCAAAAAAACTTACAATAAATTATGCAGGTTGTTGGTCCCAAACACGACGAAGGGAGTCGTCGCTTTTGGGCCTGCAGGTTAAAGTGGATACCGGCATGCCATTCATCGCCTTTAAAGATTTAGAGGTCACTTTCTATTTCACTTGACGAATCGCCCCCCGTATTTAATGCTTTACTAAAGCTCTGAAAAGACAAAGAAACACCATGAAAGAGAAAACCATAACAATCGCATCCATGAAAGAGAGGCTTCACTTCCTTTTCGAAGACGTGGACACCATCCCGGGGCGTACCCTCGATCTGCTGATAATTTTTCTCATCTTTATGGTATCCATTATCTTTGTCCTGAAGACCTACAGCCTTCCTGCCGGGGTACTGAAGGCCCTCGATACCACTGAAAACATCATTGTGATCATTTTCATGTGCGAATATGTTCTTCGGCTCTGGGCGGCGCCTCAACGCTTTCGTGAAGCCATTAAAATCTACACCCTGGTAGACCTGATCGCCATTATTCCCTTTTTCTTTGCCAATGACTCATACCAGGTTCTGCGGATATTCAGGGCGCTCCGGGTCCTGCGCCTTACCAGGTTTCTTAAAGAGAAGAGAGCTGTTTTTGGCAAAATATCTACAACACAGCTTATAATTCTTAGAATTGTCTTTATAATATTTGCCATCATTTTTGTATCTTCAGGAATGATTTTCTACGCTGAATCGGGAAAACCGGGAAGCAACATTACGTCATTTTTTGACGCCGTATATTTTGCAATCATAACCCTGTCAACTGTGGGTTATGGCGATATTACTCCGGTAACATCCTACGGCAGGTTTATCACCCTGCTCATTGTTATCAGCGGAATAATATTCATTCCCTGGGAAGTGCGGCAGCTCATCAGGCAATTTAAAATGGAAGATACCAAGGACCTGGCTCCCTGCCAGTCATGTGACCTTGAGTATCACGATACTGATGCCCGGTACTGCAAACGCTGCGGAGCCAGGCTGACAAATACAAAGGCAACAGGAAAATAAAATGAATTCACCACAGACAGAAACAAATCGACAGTATCTTCCCAACCGGGACAATCACGAATGCTTTGCCTGTTCGCCGGTCAACGAACACGGCCTGCAGATGACCTTTTATGCTGAAAACGATACAGTCAACTCAGACCTGATAATCCCCGCTCATCTCTGCGGGTGGAACAGCCTGGCCCACGGGGGCATCATCTCGACAATCCTTGATGAGATCATGAGCTGGTCGGCCATCTATCTTCTTCAAAAGATTATCATGACCAAGTCGATGACCGTTACCTTTAAGCGTCCCATCAAGGTGGGGGAAGAGCTCTATACCACGGGACGGGTCATAGAGCAGACCAGTGATCGGGAAGCCCACATGGCGGGACAAATATACAACGCAGCCGGGGATCTCTGCGCTGAAGCCGAAGGTCGCTTTGCCCTTTTTACCGTAGAGGCAATTAGAAAAATGAATATCATGGATACAGAAGACATCGATACCATTGAAGCGATTTTTGCCGGCAACCAGGCTCAGGCCTGAGACGCCCTTACTTCCTTATCCAAACACTACTGCATGTCTCTCACGTCGGTATCAGGCTCGTGGTAGCGCCGATAGATAGGTGTCAGGGTGGTAAAGCAGAGGAGCCGGTTAAAAAACCTGGTACGTGAAAGCAGGTAGAGACAGTTATAAATAAGAACCAGGGAAAGGAAGTAAAAGCCAATCGACGCACCGGTATAAACCGCCTGGTAGATCAGCTCTGACCTCTCAGGGAGCAGAGAAATTATCTTTTCAGTCCCGTACACCGCAGGAAGAATCGAAGCATAGTAGTATGCCGCCAGGGTCGGCTGATGCACCTCAACAGCATTAAGGGGACAGTAGGCCATGCACCGCATGCAGCTTTCGCATTTCATAGTCCAGAAAGGCCTGCCATGGGGAATCCCCCTCATTTCAATAGCCCCAACGGGACAGTTCCGGGCACAAAGACCGCATCCATTACAGAAATGACTGCTAAAAAAAAGCTTCGCCAGGCCGAAACGACCGAGAAACAGATAGGGAATCGATATCGGCAGAAGAGCCAGACCCCAGAAAAATTCACCGATACTGTTAAGGTGAAAGAGATGCCTTTTCCCTTCTATTATTTTTTCGGCAAAGGAAGTAACCCGGGTTTCTGTTCGATTGATAATTGCCCGGGCATTTTCTTCTTTCAGTCCCGAATGAAGAGACATCCAGTTCGAGGGCATGTCAAAACTCTGAATCCATTTGACGGAAAACCCTTTCAGCGCCAGTATCATGACGGCAACAAACATTGCCGAACCGCTTATCCCGGGAGTAAAGAGACGGCCAAACTTCAGCCCCCACCGGGTCGAAGAGATAAATACATCGGCATTAATGTTTTTCGATACCCTGAAGAGCTGCTTCAGCATGAGCCAGGGAAGGGTGAAGCCGTGGACCGGCATAAGAAATCCCGCAAGGAGCCTGCCGCTCTCACTACCTGTCAGTTCATCTTCAAAATCAGCCGCTTCTATTGGTATTGATATAACTTCAGTACCGGAATCAGTGATTAATTTTTCTATCCATGAAGCAACCCTGAAGGTATTGCCTGTTCCGCTCAGGTAATAGAGTATGCATTTTTCGTAGTTTACATGATTTTCCATATTGAAGGCACACATTACCGGAAAAAGAAAGAAAATCCACTACATTTTCCCTTGACTTTATGATTTATTCCGTCTATATTTTGCTTCAGCCCGAAAGTAAAATAGAATAAAATTTTAGACTAATTCCGGTTAGTTCTTTACCAGGGAAAAATATGAATTTTGATATAGAAAATCTCGGAGCCTGCAGAGTCTCTGCTTCAAAGGTGATGAAAAATCCTGTTAGCGAGAAGTTCTATGTCTCTGACGAACAGCGTATGCTCTTTAATGTTTTCACAAATCAAGACGGGACTCCAGGCAGGGATGAACGAACCCTGGAGATTGCAGGTCCAAGAAAAAAAATCTTTTTTGAGCCCGGCAGGGTAAAGGCCGCAATAGTAACCTGCGGGGGGCTCTGTCCCGGTCTCAATGATGTTATTCGTGCCATTGTAATGGATTTATTCTACACCTACGGCACTACATCAATCCTTGGCATCAGGTACGGCTACAACGGTCTCAATCCCGCCATGGGATTTGATCCCATTGAACTGACTCCTCAGGTGGTTGAAGAAATCCATCTTGACGGCGGAACAATTCTCGGCTCCTCACGGGGAGGTACCGAAGATATGGGTCTCCTGGTCAATACCCTGAAAGAACGTGGTATCAATATACTCTTTACCATCGGTGGTGACGGCACCCTGAGGGGGGCCCATAAAATAAATGAAACGGCAAAAGAACAGGGACTGGAACTTGCGGTTATCGGTATTCCTAAAACCATAGACAATGACATCAGTTACATTCAGAGAAGTTTCGGCTTTGAAACCGCCTTCTCAAAGGCCGTTGATTCAATTTATTCAGCCCACATTGAGGCGAAGGGGGCTCCCAACGGTATCGGCCTGGTTAAACTGATGGGCCGCCATTCAGGATTCATCGCCGCAAACGCGACACTGGCCCAGAATGATGTTAATTTCGTTCTGATTCCTGAAGTTCCCTTTAAACTTGACGGCAAAGAAGGCTTTCTGAATCACCTTGTCGAACGCATCAAGAGACGGGGCCACGCAGTTATCTGTGTCGCCGAGGGAGCAGGTCAGGATCTTTTAGAAAAGGAAGAAAAAGCTCCCGTAAAAGACGCCTCGGGTAATGTAAAACTCAATGATATCGGACTTTTTCTTAAGGCAAAAATCAAAGAGCATTTCGACAGCAAAAATATTCCGGTAAACATTAAATACATTGATCCAAGTTATATTATCAGAAGTGCTCCCGCGGTTCCCAACGATTCAATATTCTGCGCCCGCCTTGGACAGTATGCCGTTCACGCGGCAATGGCAGGCAAAACAGATTGTGTGATAGGTCTCTGGAATAATATATTTATTCATATTCCCATAGAGATGGCTATATCTGAGAGAAAACAGATTAATCCTGATTCCCCATTCTGGTACAATGTTCTCGAGGCAACAGGTCAGCCTGTCACAATGACCGGCACATGACCCCAAATATCAGGCAGGAGATATGACAAAAAAAACAATAGATACTATTTTTGAGAAGAACCTGATAAGCCAGCGCATTATCAGTTTACTTATTGAAAAAGAAGACTTCCTCATCCTCGGACATAAAAACCCCGATGAAGACTGCATTGGTTCAACTGTTGCCATGGGGCTGCTCCTGGCAAAATTCAGCAAAAATGTTTACATTTACCAGGGTTTCCCCATCCATGACCATTTTCAATATCTTTTAAAAATCTGCCGCTATAACAACATTACACTTTTAGGAAAAGGTGACTCTTTGCCTGAAACTGTCGACGTGATAATTGCCTGTGATACGCCAAAACCATCGATGCTGGATATTCCGCACAGTGCAGAATCCCTCATGCAGAATAATTCAATTCAAAAAATTGAAATAGACCACCACCTCGGTGCAGACAGCGATTATATCGGAGACAGGGAAACATGTCTTGTTACCGAGGCCTCTTCGGCAAGTGAACTGGTGGGTTACCTGGCACTGAAAATTCGCAACAAAAAAGAACTTCTCGAAAATTACAACATTGAAGAAATACTAACAAGAAACTTCGTCCTCGCCATCCTGACAGGTATTATTGGCGATTCGAAAATGGGAAATTTCCTCAAGTCACGAAGGGAAAAAAGATATTACAGCATTTTCAGTACTCTCTATAATAGTATTCTTTCAGAAGAAACGGTAAAAGAAACAAACCTTGCAAACATGCAGGAAGTTTTCACTGAGATTCAAAAGCTTTCAAATGATGAAAACGAATGCTCCGCGATACTCCTTGGAAAATCATCAACCACAGGTCATTTTGGAAAAGTCATCATGTCCCCTGAAGATATGGAAAAAATCTTTGCCCGTTTTGATACCGATACAGTCGTATCCACCACCAGGGGAGTCGCAGACCTTCTTGCTGAAAAAAGCGGCTATATCGGTTTTGTTATATACTATGACAATCCTGACCGCTCTGACCTGATTCATTTCAAAATGAGGCGCAGCAAAAAATTTAAAAGCTATGATCTTCGGAATGTTCTCTCAAATTTCAGCATAAAGAACGGCGGAGGCCATGAAGGCGCCATAGCCTTTCGAATTCCCCGTGAAGAAGTAAAAGACATTGACAGGTTTGCCGAAAATATCATCACAGCGGTAACAGAAGAAATTTCCA
>CAZPEK010000179.1:6069-7748 GCA_964585555.1 uncultured Leptospirales bacterium
GTTTAAAATTTTTTCCTATTTTATTATGCCGCCCCTGAAATACACTACGGGCCCCCGAACTCCGCAGCGGTTCACCACTCTAACCCCCAGGCCCCGGACAAGCCTGGCTTCTGAAACATCTACTGACGATCCGGCACGCACCCAGTGTTTTTTAAGTTTCATCTCAAAGTGAGCAAAACCAGGAGAAAAGGATACCGGTCCATGGGGCGAGAAATGAAGCCTGACAGTACCTCCGGGAAGATGCAACCGCCTGGTGACAACGGGAATATTCAGCTCCCCGAAAAGATATGCTAAAGGAAGTGACTTCCGAAGCCGGAAGGGCCACTTTTTATCACTGCTGTTATGCCGGTCCCGGTATATGTATATTCGGTCCCAGATGTTTCTTCCCGATCCATCACGATGGGTGAAAAAATTATTTCTTCCGACAATGGCGTATTGCCATGAATAGCTGAGCCAGTTTACATCAAGGGGAAGCCCCTTATAGACTGCCGAATCACTTCTTATAACCGGGAAGTCACGGTACCGGTAAACCTTTTTGTTTTCCCCTGCGCCGAATATACAGGCAAGTTTCCTTCCTTTATCACCGAGCCATTCACTTCTCAGCTCGTGGAGAGAAAGGGGGCGATGGTTTTTTTCGACATGTATATTCCAGGTAGGGTCGATATATATCCATTTCCTGTGCTGGTTACTCCAAACATCAACGGATGCATGCTGGAGACCATCGGGACGCCTTAAGAAAATGTACCGCGCCGTCCATCCCATACTGAGGGCACACTGCATATAAAGGGCCGCAAGGGAATTACAGAGAAAGGTCTTGCCCTGTGCCGCCTCCCTGAGGATGAAGAGAGAGTTTCTCGCATCGGGACAGGAAGGACGAAAACTGTATGTGAGCTTCTGATAGACCCAGTTTTTAAGAAAAATCATCTGCCGGTATTCGCTTTTTTCCCGGCCGCAAAGTTCATCGAAACGGTAACCTTCTTTTAATTTCTTAAGATACGGGTTATCACACAGGGCATGATCAAAAAGCAGGGGGCGCCTCTGGACGTGAGAGATTCCAGCCTTTGCATCACCATTGATAAAGGCTGGAAAAATAAATATAAGAATAACCGGGAACTTTTTGATCCAGTTGAAGATTTTACTCTCCTGTTTTCTGTTTCTTTTTTTCCGCCATAAGAAGATGGTAGGTCATATCAGGATAACCGTAACCATAACCATAAACAAAAGGTACCGGCCCCCGGGAAAACTTTTTCACATCCATGTGAAGTTGTTTTTGATACTGTTTTTTAAAAACAGGTATGGGACGATGATATGTACCGAAATAGGACAACTTCCATTTATTGTTGTTTTTAAAATAATGGTAAGGAATTCCGCTGTCATCCTGAAGAATAGAACTGCTCTGATCCAGGAGGAAATTCCTTATTTTAGAAAAGGTTTTCCATGTCATAAGATACGAAGCAGACTTCACAATAGTTTTTACCGTACCATAACGCTTCAGGTATTTAAAAAAACGGGGAAGGTACCGGGACTTGTTGCTGATATCCATGCGAAAATACCTGGCGCGTCGATAGTTTCTGCCGGCTCCTTTAGAAAAGATAATTTCCACGCCTTCTATTGCTTTAATTCCCTTTCCAGGCTTTTCCCGGGTGGTGTTTCCGTCCCGATGGATGTAAATATTTTAA